>JBFWYF010000566.1:0-5371 GCA_050186685.1 Pirellulaceae bacterium | reverse complement strand
CTAGCGTTTCTCGAGCACGATTAACAATCGCAGCCCGATCCAGCGAGCTAGCCAGCCGGGAAGCAGCAGTGCTTCCCAGCGGTGCCAGTGGTCGAGCCAGGGTCCGCTCACCAAGGACCGGTAACTGAACCCGCCAGACGCTGGATAGGCGACGAAGTCGCTGAATTCGACCTGGACAAGCCGGAGACCGGCGGCGTGCTGTGCGAGGGCTGCGTGTCGTTTGACGAACAGTACCTGTGCGGTCGCCATGTTGGCGTAGGTGAAACCATCGTTCTCAGGTTCTGGCAGTGAATCTTCGGAGACAAAGTCCTGGTTCATCCGGACCGGCTCGTGGTGACATAGCCACCAGACCAGTCGGGCGGCAGGCGTTGCGGCGGGCTCAAGGAGTACGAGCCGCCCGCCGGGTTGAAGCTGGCGGCAGGCCTGTCGGAGGAAAGCGTACGGACGGGGCAGATGGTGGAGACAATCGATCAGCACGAAGTTGCCGATCGAATTGTCAGCGAAAGGCATGTTGCGGGCATCGACGATCTGGTCGATCCAGTCGCCAGCGCGTACGACATCGGTTGCCAGCGCGCGGGGATAGAACCGCTTGAAATTTCCACAGCCGGCGCCGATTTCCACGGTCGGCTCCTGGGGAGACAACTGTGCGACGATCCGCTCGTACCAGCGCCGATAGATGGCACGCAGGCCGGGCTTATGCTCCCAGGCCGCGATCTGGGCCTGGAGCTCGTCCGCGTAATGGGCAAACGTGGCCTTTGCCATTCAGTGGCTCCGCGAGCGGGTATCCGATTGCTTTTCGAGGAGAGATTCGGCGTCCGGAGGTGCGGACGTCTGTTACGGGCGAGGGGCGGCGGACGGGATCGCCGGTGTCGGGCCATCGGCTGCGGCGGAGGCCCCCCCATCGATTAACGTTCCGATCCAAGGGCGAGAAAGAACCGTCTGAACGGCAACTTCAGCGGGAGCGGGGAGCTGGCGCAAGTCAAGCAGAGGTATGGGCCGCGAGGGCCGAGGGGCGTCGAGTGGGGGGGATAGTAAAGCAGTGGGGAGGGAGTCCGAGGCTCGCTGGGGAGTGGCGTGCGACCAGCCCAGCCAGACAGTTCGCTGCCGGGCCGCGTCATACGATTGTTGCAGCGTCGCTGGCGGCCGACCGATCGCTTTGCGGAAGCTGTCGCGGTGTTCGATCTTGCCGTGCTGCATCCGTCGCTGGAACTCGCGCCAGGTGAAGGTGTATCCGGAGCCCGTTCGGGAGGGTGGTGGAGCGGGTGGAGCCAACTGGCCGGAGTCTGGGTTTGGTGGTCTGTCGACCGCGAGCTGCACGGCTGCGGCGCTCCAGGCGGAACGCAGTACCAAGGTGCTCCGTTCCGCATCCGGAGCGTCGCCGAGGGAAGTCGGCTGAGCGGCCGTCCAACCTTGGCCGGCCAGGTAGTGGCCTATGGCGGGCGCCGACGCCGCGGTCATGAGGACGGCGATCAGGATGCCGCCATGCAGCAGCGCGGCGCGGGAGAGGGGCGCCGTCATGTAGCGATCGCAGGGTGGCGGTCGTCCCCACAGGACCAGCCGGTGCCGTGTGGCGAGCGAGGTGGCGAACCAGGCGGTGATGGCGGGCCACACGGGCGCCACAATGCGCCAGCCTCCATCGAGGAAGACGAAGGGTATCGATACCAAGAGTCCTGCCGCGCCCCACAACCACAGTCCCGGCAGGCCGTTGCCGCGGATCATGATCCGCATACAACCGACGAGAACCAGGATCATCAGCGTGCCAATCACGAGGCGCCGCAGGGACTGAAACGATCGCGTCGCGGCGTGTTCGGCGAAGGTGATCACCGAGGGAAAGAGTTCGACGGCAAACATCGACGTCCCGCGCCGGAACTCGTGGACCATGGTGCGTGGATTGCGGCGAAAGTGTTCCCAGGCCTCTGCGTACAGGAAGCGGGCTTTGGCTCCTTCGGTGGGCAATCGAGATAGTTCCTCGTCGTAGTGTACGCGCACTTCCTTCCAATTCTTGCCCATGGCGAGTCCCGCCAGGGTGTAGGCGAAGTTTGAGCCAACGTCGTTGGCGGGAGTGCCGTAGATGCGATTCAACAGGCTGAGTGTTCCGATGCCGGCCATGACGGTCGCGGCCGCCACGGCGAGCCAGGCACATTTCTGCCAGAATGATCGCCCGGAATTCCACGCGATCCAGCAGCCGAGAGCGGGCAGGATGAACAGGGCTCCGGGACGAGCGGCCTGGGCGAGAGACAACGAGAACAGGCCTCCGAGCGCGAGGTAACGGGACCGGTGTTCGGTGGCGCGTAACAGCAGTCCGAGTCCGTAAGCGCCCAGGGTCAAACCGAGCGGCTCCGATAAGGCGGTAATCAGATAAAAGCGTGCGTATCCCCAGCAGCAGCACCAGGCGGCCAGCGCTGTCCAGCTGCCAAACCGGCGTGCCAGAGCGCCATGGGCGAAGGCCATGGCGACACCGAGCAGGACGAGCTGAATCAGTTGGGCGCCGGCGGGCCGGTAGCCGGCGAGGGCATAACGGGCCGCGGCAAGGCAGGCATTGATGGCTCGGCGCTGGCTGTACTCGTCCAAAGTTCCGGTATCGAGCAGAGCCCAGATTCCTTCGACATAGGAAGCGCCGTCGCTCCACGCGATCGCGGTGCCGAGAGGGGTGGAGTAGGGGGCCGCGTCGCTGAACGAGCGTTGTCCGGGTCCGTAGGCGGACAACTTCCACCAGGACAGCAGGTACAGCAGAGCAAAAAGGAGAGGGCTCCAACGGATGTACCAGGCGCGGAGGCTGAGTTCATGCCGGCCGCGTCGTTCTCGCCGCAGCCGGGCTAGCCCCGCCTGCAAGGCGCCGGCGCCGGCCAGGACCAGACCGAAGCCGGGGCCATGGTCTTCGGCATGGGCGAGCACGCGTGTAACCAGCCACCGCGTGCTCTGGGCCTCCTCGATGCGATCGGGAACCTGCGTTCCCACCGTCCAGGCCAGGAGGACGGACGCGGCGAGGCAAGTCATCCAACCGCGGGCGATCCAACTCAGATAGAGGGGGGTGCTCGGTCCGGGAATAAGCGCGAGGCCCAGCAGGCTGAGCGTAACCAGGCACCAGGCCCCGAGTCGCCACCCTTGAAGCGGACCGTGTACTTCCCAGCGGTAAGTCCTGGCGGAGTCCTGGGGGTTGATGCCCGGCTGGGGGACAAACCACACATGGTGGCGTCCCACGGCATGCCAGCCGGTTTCCCGCATCCAAGCCGGAGGTTGGCCCTCGCGGGGGGCGTCAGGCGTTGTCCAGACATGATCGGGCAAATCGGTCCTTAGCCAGAGTAGCGTGTCATCCTCGAAGAGGAATGACATGTTCAGGGGCTGCAGATTCCAGCGCAGCAGGGAGCCTGAATCCGGTGGAATGGCGAACCGATAGAGCCCCGCGCGACCGGGAACGGTCTGGATATCCTGCGAAGTCAGCGTTGCGACATGATAGTGGTCGGGCAGGAGCCAGAGCAGAAGACTGCCAGCGACGATCAAGCCGGTTAGCGTCCAATGGCCGAGGTTCGAGACAGATCCGCGTTCCCGCATGATGTCAGGTTACCGCCATTTCATTTTTACAATGGCCCATAGGTATAGCTTGAGCAGTGCCCAGCCATCGCGAAAACGGCGGATCTGGGTGGTGCCATAGGTTCGGGCGCGATAACGAATGGCATAATCGCGCATTTTCAGTCCGAGCTTGGCTGCGCCGAAGATCAGGTCAAAGTCACCGAACGGATCGATGTCGCCGAAGTATGCGCGTTGTTCCGCCAGCCGCAGGTAATCCGAACGCAGCAGGACTTTTGTGCCACACAGTGTGTCTTTGACGGATTGGCCGAGCAACCACGAGAACATCCACGCAAATGTCTTGTTGGCGAGCAAGTTCAGGAACCGCATGGCCTCGTCATCCATGGGGTAGAGGAGTCGGGAGCCGTTGACGAACTCGGCGTGTCCACGGGTGAGCACTTCCACAAAACCGGTCACTTCTTCTGGCGGTACGGTGAGGTCAGCGTCGAGGATGACGAGAATCTCGTGGCGTGCGGCGGCGAAGCCGAGTCGGACGGCGTCGCCTTTGCCTTTGCCTTGCTGACGCAGGGCCTGGATGGAGCGGTGCGGATTGTCGCGAACTAATTGCTCGCAGCGGGCCCAAGTATCGTCGCTTGAATGCCCTTCGACGAAGATGATTTCCGAAGGGCCGGGCAAGGCAGGCCAGCGGCGGACGACGTCCGGGATGTTATCGGCTTCGTTGCGACAGGGCACGACGATGGATACGCCCGTTGTCTCCGGCAAGGACATGGGGAGTCGTGCGACGATCCAGTTGGTGAGGCAAAAGTGCCGCAGGAGGGGCAGGGTTGCGAGAACGCGGTTGCAGAACGGAGCGATCACGGGCCAGGCGGTGGGGAGGAGGATGCGGCTGTCGCGGAGGACGACTTCGAACCCGGCTAGTTCGAGCAGGTTCGATACGTCCGGCGAGGTCACCCAATTCAGCATGGGTTGGGGATAGCGGAGGCCAAGCTGTTCCGCGAGCCAGAGGGCGGGTTGCCAGAGCCGCGAGAAAAAGTTGGTGATGATCCGCGTGCGGGCGTGGCAGTAGGGACGCAGTTCGCGGAGGACGGCGACGATGTCTTCGAGGAACGTCAGGGTATCGGACAGGATGATGTAGTCGAAGGGGGGGTAATCGAGGGCCAGTTCTTCGGCGACTTGCTCCACAAAGTGGAGGGACGGTTCTGGATGCCGCTGGCGGGCTTGGCGGATCATCTCGGGGCTGAAATCGACGCCAACGCCAAAGGACGGCTGCAATTCGGCCAGCAGGTCTCCGATACCGCAGCCGATCTGGAGCACGCGGGCGCCGGGGGGGATAAAAAACTGGTAGTTCCTACGTAGTTCGGCGTGGTAGCCTGGGGAGCGCCAGCGGGCGCGTACGGGGGCCAGTCGGTCAAAGAAATCGCGCAAGGCTTCGCGCGTCCAGCGACGGCGGAGTGGCAAGGGTTTCACGCAATCCACCTTGTCATACCGACTGACATACCCCACCGCCGACCTGCTCGCCCTGGAGACACATGAACCGCCGGCCGGCGGTTCACTTGGCTGGATTCTAGCCTCCCCTCCCTCCTTTCGCCATCACGCCCGCCGCAGCAGACACCCGGCTCATTTTCCACAAGCAGACACACAACCTCGGCTCACTCCGGGGCAGACACACAGTCTTGCTGGCGTACGCACCCGGCGAGAGTACACTCGGGCAGACACACAACCCTGTTTGTTTGCGGACGGCCCCGGCCCGGTGAGGACGGCGCGATGAGCGGCCGGTGGGAGACGAGGCGTCCGGCAGATGCCCGAGGCGGCTCGGCTAGCCCGCGGCCGTGCTAAGACTGCG
>JBFWYF010000565.1:0-5371 GCA_050186685.1 Pirellulaceae bacterium | reverse complement strand
CCTTCCAAGGCTTCAGCTTGCAGATTGCTCCAGCAAACTGCTTGGTTGGCTACATGGCGAACGAACACTTACCATGGTTAGTTCCTTTCAGCTAACGAGAACAGCCAGGCTTAACTGGCGCACCAGAAGACGCGGACAAAGTCAGGGAGAACTGGCTCTGCGCGAGTCTGCGCATATCTGCGGGCTCTGCGTTTCCTTCAAGGCAGCAAAACGCCGAGCACGCAGACGAATCGGGCGATCAGGGCTCGTCGGATTGAGCGCGAATGATCGGCGAACGCGGATAGTCCGGCGAGACGGGCTGCGTCCGAGCAGGAGGACGACCCGGAGCCGTCTGGCGCGCCATGGCACTGGCACTCTGCTGGAACTCCAGCGCGAGCTTGTCGAGCAGACCGCGCGAGGGGCGGTCGAGCACCAGCAGGCGTTCCGAGCCATGCGGATTGGCGCGGGAGCGTACGATGCAAATGATTTCCGTATCGTCCCCGGCCGCGGCCGGCATGGGTTGAATTGCCAACCCACTCCGAGGCATCTCGGCCGGCAGCGCGCTCGCAACCGCGGGAGCACTCGCCGTCGAACCCGGTGTGACTGGAGCGGCCTGCCGTGCGGGCGGACGAGGAGTTTGCGCCAGGCCGGTCGACCCCCGCGGATCGTACACAGCGCGCTGGCCGATCTTGTCCAATTCCCAGTGGATGTTTGGCAACGATGCAAAGATCCCTTCCTGATCGGCCGGATCCGCGGCATTGCAGACTCCGATCAGCAATCCGTCCGCCAGGAACAGCCCTCCGCCGCTGCGGCCGTCGACCGGCATGCCGGCCACCTCGATGTTCGGCGCACCCGTGTAGCGATCGATGGCGGTGATCGACGACGGACGAACCGTCGGCGGTGCGCCTTTATCACAACCGATGCTGAATACAGTTTGCTGGCGCACGACGTGCGTCGAGGGGGGTGCGACCCGAGCCACCTGGACGGCCATGCCGGGAACGATAGCCACCATGGCGACGTCGCGATCCATGTCGCTACTGATCAGCGTGCCCCGCACAGTGCGGGCCTGCGGCGCGAACAGATCGACTTCGATCGCGCCCTTTCCCTGGGATGCGCGAAAAATATGAGCGCAGGTGACGACCAGTGCCTCCTGACCGTGAACGTCGATCATCGTACCTGTACCCAGGGAATGCCCCGACGAATCGGCGACACGGAGTCGAACCGTCGACTGGAGAGCGCCTTGGACCACAGGCGAGTCGAGTCCCTGTACCGCAGCCGGCACAGGTCGACCGGCCGGGGTGACCGCCGTGGCGTATCCGGGCGGGGTAGACGGTGGATAGGCAGGGCCGCCCAGGCTCGGAACGGCGGACATCCCGGACGGCGCGCCGGTCGGTCCCGCCGGAGGATGCTCGATCAGCGGCGCACCCGGCTGGTCAGGCTCCGGGCTCATGGCCCGGTCCGGACCGGCATTCGAACGATCTCGTAATCCCCGCGCTAAAGCGGCCAAGGGACGGGGCAGGCCCAATCCACTTCCGCCAGGCGACTGGCCGCGAACCAGCGGTGCTGTGTCCGCAGGAGGCGTACCGCCAGCCGGCGGCATGGTGCGTTCAAACATCTGCACGAGCCGCGCATAGCTCGCTCCTCCGACCAAGCGATCGGCTTCGCGCCCTCCGTGCACGAGGACAAAACTGGGAACTGCGGTAACTCGGAATCGTGCTGCCGTTTCGCGATCGCGGTCGATGTCGATCCGCTGGACGGGATAGCCTTCCGCCACCAGGCGCTGCACCGTGGGCTCAACCGCTCGGCACGCTCCACACCAATCCGCCGTGAACTGCAACAGAGTCGGTTGGTTGGCCTGGCCCGCCGCCGGCAGAAGACAGAACAGCGCGCACACAGAAACTTTGACCATCGCGTCCCTCCTTGGATCGATGCGTCAGCCGTGGAAACGGACCCGCTCATGGCATCCTGCCATGGGATTCCCGCAGGTTCGCGTTAAGCACCACGATCTTGCGTCTCATCGAGCGCGAGCGGTGCCACAATGTGATCGGGTTTTGAAAAAGTTACAAGGCCATTTTCGGTACCACAGGTCGCAGGGAAGTCCGGTGTATCCGAGCGAAACCGAGAGCCAGACGCTGCCTTCCAGGCCTCAAAAGTCGTTGCCTCGGCGCCATTCCCCACCGGAGTCCTCGACCCGTCCCGGCCGTAGGCCGTGCCAATATGCAGTTCGCATGCCAGGGGAGAGTGGGGGAGGGGAGAAGGATGTTTCCCGCAGAGGTCGCAGGGGACGCCGAGAAGAAGGTGGCAGTAGAGGTGGCGGAGGAGGGGGAAGGTTCCCGCAGAGGTCGCAGGGGACACGCTGAGAAGAAGGTAGCAGTAGAGGTGGCGGAGGAGGGGGAAGGTTCCCGCAGAGGTCGCAGGGGACGCCGAGAAGATGGTGGCGCGGGAGGGAGTAGCGGGCGGGCTGTTGCTAGCAGGCGGTGTGCGGCATACTGGCCCCATGGCGTCGTATGCCGAACTGCACTGCAAATCCAACTTCTCGTTCCTGACGGGCGCGTCGCATCCCGACGAACTGGTCGGGCGCGCCAAGGAACTGGACTACGCGGCCCTAGCTGTAACCGATCTCCACTCGCTCGCCGGAGTGGTGCGCGCCCACACGGCGGCCAAGGATGTCTCGCTGAAACTGCTGATCGGCACCGAAGTGTGTCCGCTGGACGCGGCGCCCCTGGTGTTGTGGGCTGCGGACCGGCCTTCGTACGGTCGGCTGGCGCGACTACTCACGCTGGGTCGGCGGCGAGCCGCCAAGGGCGAATGCCAGCTGACTTTCCAGGACGTGGCTGAGCATCACGATGGGCTGCTCGCTGGCGTCGTGCCGAATCTGGCCGACGAGGCGGGCGCGGAACGCGATCTGACGCGATACCGCGACTTGTTCGGGGACCGCGTTTATCTGCTGGCGGAGTTGTTCCGCGGGCCGGACGACGCGGGTCGGCTCGATCGACTGTGTGAACTGGCTCGCCGGGCCGGGGTGCCGCTAGTTGCGGCGGGCGACATTCACTACCACGCGCCGAGCCGCCTGCCGCTGCACGACGTGCTGACGGCGATTCGCCATGGCACGACGGTGGCGGACGCGGGGGAGCGACGGTTTCCGAATGCGCAACGACATCTCAAGCCGTGGGAGGAGCTGCGTGCGGCCTATGCTCGAGCACCCGAGGCATTGGCCCGCACTGTGGAAGTCGCCGAGCGTTGCACGTTCTCGCTGGACGAGCTGCGATACGAGTATCCGGAGGAACTGGCTCCCGCCGGCCAGACACCGCTGGCGTATTTACGCGCGCTGGTGCAGACCGGTGCGGCGAAGCGCTTTCCCACCGGGGTCCCCGCGAAAGTCCAGGCCTTGCTCGACCATGAGCTGGCGCTGATCGAGCAGTTGCATTACGAAGCCTATTTCCTGACGGTGTGGGACCTCGTGCGATTCGCTCGGGAACGGCGGATCCTCTGCCAGGGGCGCGGATCGGCAGCGAATTCGGTCGTCTGCTTTTGCCTGGGCATCACGGCGGTGGATCCGCAGCGCATCGACGTATTGTTCGAGCGGTTTGTCAGCCGCGAGCGCAACGAAGCGCCGGACATTGATGTCGACTTCGAACACGAGCGGCGCGAAGAGGTGCTGCAGTATCTATACGAGAAATACGGGCGCGAGCGGGCGGGAATGACGGCGGTAGTGATCACGTATCGTTCGCGCAGCGCCGTCCGGGATGTGGGCAAGGCGCTCGGCCTGTCGCTTGATCGCGTCGATGCCCTGGCCAAGGCCGTCGAAGGATACAGCCACGAGCCTGAGCTGGCGCGGCGTTGCCGCCAAGTCGGGCTGGATCCTGAGTCGGTGGTCGGGCGGCAGTTCATTTACCTGGTGAACGAATTGATCGGGTTCCCAAGGCACTTGTCCCAGCACGTGGGGGGCATGGTGATGACTCGGGGTCCGTTGTGCGAACTGGCGCCGATCGAAAACGCCGCCATGGAAGGTCGGACGGTCATCCAATGGGACAAAGACGATCTCGACGAACTCGGTATTCTCAAAGTGGATGTCCTCGCGCTGGGGATGCTGACGGCCATTCGCAAGTGTTTCGATCTGGTGGCCGCGAGCCAGGGGCCCTCGCTCACGCTGGCGGATGTACCCGAAGGGGACCCCGCGGTGTACGACCAGATCTGTCAGGCCGACACCATGGGCGTCTTCCAGATCGAGAGCCGGGCTCAGATGAGCATGCTGCCGCGACTGAGACCCCGGTGCTATTACGATCTCGTGATTGAGGTCGCCATCGTCCGGCCGGGTCCGATCCAGGGGCAAATGGTCCATCCGTACCTGCGCCGGAGGATGGGGGCAGAAGCGGTGACATACCCCAACGAAGCGATTCGAGAGGTGCTGGACAAAACGCTGGGTGTACCGATTTTTCAAGAGCAGGCCATGCGATTGGCCGTCGTAGCGGCGGGATTTTCGCTGGGCGAAGCCGACCAATTGCGGCGAGCCATGGGAGCGTGGCGGCGACCGGGATTGATCGACCAGTTTCATAAGCGACTGATCGAAGGCATGTTGGCGCGGGGATTAAGCGCCGAGTTTGCCGAGCACGTATTCAGCCAGATCCGGGGGTTCGGTGAGTATGGCTTTCCGGAATCGCATGCGGCGAGCTTCGCGCTGCTGGTATACGTATCCGCGTGGCTGAAGCACTACTACCCCGCGGCCTTCGTTGCGTCGCTGATCAACAGCCAGCCGATGGGGTTCTATGCACCCTCGCAGCTGATCCGCGATGCACGGCAGCACGGGGTGGAGGTCCTGCCGATCGACGTCGACGCCAGTGGCTGGGATTGTCGGCTGGAGCGGGTTGGCGAGCCGGCAAGCGGGCCGAGCGATGGGGACGGTCGGGACGAGCGACCCGTCGCCTTGCGGCTGGGAATGCGGCTTGTAACGGGTGTTCCACAATCGGCGGCGGAGGCAATCGTGGAAGCGCGGAAGGCAGGTCCGTTTCGTTCGGTGGCCGATCTGGCTGCCCGCGCCTGTCTGTCGCAGGGACAGGTGGAGCGTCTGGCCGAAGCCGACGCCGTCGGGTCGCTGGGGCTCGATCGCCGTCGTGCACTGTGGAACGCGTTGGCCCCGCGCTGGGATGCACGCAACCAGCCGCTGCTGGCCGGCCTGGCTGAGGAAGACGACCTGCTGGTCGACCTGCCGGTCCTCGCGTTAGCCGAAGAAGTGCGCGTCGACTACCGCACTACCGGCTTTTCCTTGAAGGCGCATCCTCTATCATTCCATCGGGAGATGCTGAACAAGCACCGCGTCGTGGCAGCGGGGAATCTCGCGGCCCAGCCCGACGGGCACTATGTCCGCGTTTCCGGACTGGTCATCCTGCGGCAG
>JBFWYF010000564.1:0-5378 GCA_050186685.1 Pirellulaceae bacterium | reverse complement strand
GCTCGACGATCACGGCACCGGTGATGGGCACCGACACGATCAATCACCCGATCTATAGTGCGCGCTACAAGATCCTCGAATGCCCCTCGCACGTGGGCGCCGGACAGAGCCGCTCGAACCAGCCTGGCACGAATGATCTGTACAGCATGCGGGATGCGAAGCGCACCAGCTATTTCTTTTCGACCGGTAACTACAACGACGACAATTCAATCTATCCCAATCTGAGCTCGCGCCGCCTGTCGGGCATGGGAGCATTCGGCACCGACGGGGCCGCCCGACTGGACGATATCTCCGACGGCACCAGCAACGTAATCGCCATTGGTGAGTCGGTAGGTGGGGCTACGAAAGTGGACGCCAACTGGGGCCCGTGGGGGTTGACGGGTACCCGCACGTGCTGCCACGGCACGACCCTCGCCAACGACAACACGGCCATTCCCGGTACGACCCTGGTCGTCACGGCGGCCGACGCCCGCGACTACAACATTAACTCCGCCTACCAGAATGATGCCCGAGGACGTCATTTTGCCTGGACTTTCAGCAGCCAGCATCCCGGTGGAGCCCAGTTCGCGCTGTGCGATGGCTCCGTACGATTCCTGTCGGAGACGATCAGTTACTTGAACCTCGTGCGCATGGCACGCATTTTGGATGGCGAGCCGCTGGGTTCCATTGATTAAGGGCCGTCGAGGAGAAGATACCTTCCTGCGCCTACTTGCTCCCTTCGGGGAGAGCGAGAGGCGCTCGATCCTCGGCGGACGTCCGCACATACGGATCAAATGCCGGAGCGATACGGCCACCCGGAGCATGGTCCATTTCCCCCGCCTACTGACCCCACACTTTCCTAGTTGAAACGACAGGTTCGATTGATGAGCAGCACGTTCGTGATCCGTTCTCTCGTCCCGGCATTGTTCGTGGTAACGGCCCTGGGTTGCGGTTCAGGACGGGCCAAGATTCCGGTCGTGAAAGTCGCCGGCACGGTCAAGATGGCCGGCAAGCCACTCGACGGGGCCGAGATTAATTTCATGACGGAGCAATACGCAGGCGTGGCCAAGACCGACGCCAGCGGGCACTACGAATTGGAAGCCCAGGCCGGCTCCAACAAGGTGTACGTCATCAAGTTTCAAGGTGCCGGACCGGAGTTCGACCAGACGATGGTCCCTAGCGGCGCGGATACTCCCGGGGCCCAAGGTCCCAAGCAGATCGTGCCCAAGCAGTTCAGTGATCCGGCCGGGACGACTCTCGAGTTCAATGTTCCCGAGGGTGGAACCACCGAAGCGAATTTCGATCTGACGGCTAAGTGAGTACGCGCTGCGGCTGACCCGTCCCGTCGGACCAATGGGGTGTCGCCCGCTCGTGCATGCAACATACGTTTGTTCCTCATTCCAGTCATGGTCTACAGCTACTGCGGAGTGTCCATTATGGTTCGCTACCCACGTCTCTCGTGGCAACACCCCGGTTTTACACTGGTGGAATTGTTGGTCGTGATTGCGATTATCGGGGTTCTCGTATCCTTGCTGCTCCCCGCGGTCCAGTCGGCACGCGAAGCAGCCCGCCGAATGTCGTGCAGCAACAATCTCAAGCAACTAGGAATTGCACTGCACAACTACCATGACACGAATCAGAAGTTTCCTTCCAACTCGTTCGATTCAAACCAGCTCGGCTGGACCGTCCGGATCCTGCCTTTCATCGAAAACCAGAACCTGTTCGAGAAGTTTGACTTCACGAAACTGTACAATGTTGCTCCGAACTACGACCTCGGCCTGACGTCCGTATCGACGCTGCTCTGTCCGAGCAGCAAGTCGCCCCGGGCCTCGCTGTCGAACGGCGGTGAAGCGATCAACGGTGTGGGCACATTTACGACCCATTTCTATGGTGTGATGGGACCGAAGGGGACCAACAGCCGTACGGGCCAGACCTATCCCTGGACCAATGCCGGGAGCCATGGCGGTTTCGCTGGCAGCGGCTTTTTCAACCTGACGACGACTCGCAACTTCGCCCACATCACGGACGGCACATCGAACACGTTCGCCTTGGCGGAAATCTCGTGGGACGACCGGCGCGGCCTGAGGACCCGGTACCGACTGTGGCCCCGCGGGCACCGTACGAACGACTGGAATGCCTGTTCCAAAAACCTGGCCAATCAGATCAATACGGACCAGACGGCGGTCTTCAACGACCAGTCTTTCGGCAGCAACCATCCGGGTGGCTGTCACTTCCTGATGGCCGACGCATCGGTGCAGTTTGTCTCGCAAACGATTGATTTCGCAACCTATCAGGGTGCGGCAAGTATTGACGGAGGCGAAGCTCAACAGCTTCCGTGATGATATGTGCAGTGAGGGATGCCACCCATACCAGCTCTGTTTGAGGAGACATGAACGTTGCGAACTCCCGCGGTTTGTGCAGCATGCATTTTGATCGCCCTCGGGGCCACCGCAGTCGGGTGCGGAGGAAATGACTCAGGGCCCGCGCGGTATCATGTTTCGGGATCAGTGACGTACAATGGTCAACCCGTTCCGCGGGGGGTGATCCAGTTTCGGCCCGACGCGTCGAAAGGCACGGAGGGCCCTGCGGAAAGCGTCGAGATCGTGGAAGGAAAATACGACACGTCCGAACATGGGTTCGGCACGGTCGGTGGAGCGCACGTCGTAATTATTCACGGATTCGATGGCGACTCGCGCCCCGCCGACGAATTACCGCTCGGCAAGCCGCTGTTCAGCGAGTACACGACTTCCGCCGAATTGCCCGCACAGGACGGCGCTCAGGTCGACTTCGACGTCAAGAAGTAGGCTTAGATCCCAGGAGCACTGCGATCGCATAGACTCGGCGCTTCCGACCCTGCTTCGCTGTCGGCCTTGGCGGCGAGCGGAAATCGATCAAGAGGCCTCGTTGGCACGCCAGACCCGCAGCACGTTTTCCCCCAGGATCTTGCGGATCGTCTCTTCCGAATGCCCGCGTTGAACGAGACCGACGGTGAACATCGGCCAGTTGGTCCAAGCCAGGCTGGCGGGTTCACCAGCGCGCAGCTGCGTGTCGTCACGCGGCCAGAGGTGCTCCCAGCGTGCTTCGGCCGATGCACGAGGCAGAGTGCCCGTGATCTTTTTGCGTTCCATGGCGTCGTGGCGGGATACGTAGGCAATATCGGTACCGATCGCCACGTGATCCGGCCCGAATTTCTGGATCGCGTAGTCGAGATGGTCCAGGAAGGCCTTCAGGTCACCTGTACCACCCAGAAACCGCGGAATGCAGCAGATACCGATCAATCCGCCCGTATCGCAGATGGCCCGCACGACGTCATCCGGCTTGCCGCGAAAGTGTAGATGGACGCCACAGCAAGCGGTGTGGCTCGCCACCGTGGGACGCGTGGACGCCTGCGCGGCTTCACGGCTGGTCCGCCACCCCGTGTGAGCGACGTCAACGATGACCCCCAAGCGGTTCATCTCGGCGATCGCCGCCCGACCGAAGTCACTCAGGCCACCATCCTGAGGTTCACCGCAGCCATCCCCCAGTGGGTTCCGGCGGTTGTAGGTCAGGTGCATCATGCGGACGCCCATCTGCCGGAACAGGCGAACATACCGCAGTTCGTCGCTGATACTCTCCCACTGCTGACGCAACGGCACGCCGTTGGTCGTCAGGGCCAGGCACAGTCGCCCGGCCTGTTTCGCCGCCACCACGTCGTCGGGCGACACCGCCTTGGGCATCACGTCACGCAGCTGATCGGTCGTGAACGTGTATCGGGCGAGTCGTTTCAGGAGACGGAGCGGATCGTTTCCCTCTTCCCCCGCGTTCTCGAAGATGCACGTAACCCCCGCGGCATGAAAGGCCTCGAGGAACTCGGCTCGCTCCGCAGTATCGGTAGCCATCCGCGTCATCGACATTTCTTCCCGCAGGTCCGTCAGCTCCGCAGCGGACGCACCACGGTCGATCGCTCGTTGAAACGCCGCACCGTCGATAGCCGCCCGAGGAGCAAAACCGTAGGACTCCATGACGACCGCTTCGGCGTGGATACGCAACCCCCGTTCCAGATCCCGGTCGCTGGGCTGCAGCACGGCCAGCGCCGCCTGCCGCGCTCGCTGGATCGTCTCATTTGCCACTTCGCCCGGCGCCCCCCGCAGACGGCCTGTCCCCGCCGCAGCTGCGGCCGCCGCGAGGGCCGTGCGCAGAAAACGGCGACGTGTCGGGCGATACTCCGGCGTGATCATGGCCAACCTTCCCCATCAAATATCGGACATGCGCTGTGGACGCAGAGGAAACCGCGCAGCATACCCCGCCCGCCAGAAACCGCGCGACCGATGGCCGTGCGGATCAACAAGTCCCACGAGTCATTGGCTGCCCGCCGGTGCCGAGGGTTGTTTCAGCTCGGCCAGCATTTCCAGCAGATTCTCGGTCAGAATGACGGACGTGTCTTCCTGGACATAGTTCGTGCCCAGCCACGTTTCGTAGCCGCCTAACTGGTGCTGTTCCGGCGTCGGCAGATACCCGTGACGCCCATTGGCCAGCCCGATCACCATCGTTTGTGGAAAGGGACTGCGTTTCTTCAGATCCAGCCCAATCTCGCAATAGGTTTCAAACGGGATCCCGCACACGGCCAGGTCGCCAATGCGAATCGCTTGAAGTTGCACTCCGACCTCGTCCGCTTCCCGTTCCGCGGCACTGATGACGCGTCGTGCGTAGGCATCCGCCAGACGCGGCAACTTGGCAAGCTCCTCCGGGTCCTTTACCGCCAGTACGGCTTTCGCCTCCGCAACCTGGGCGGGCGTCGGGCGGCGATACTTCAACGTGATCACACGCTGTTGCATCCCCAGTTCCACATCCGACCTGTGCCGTTCGATCTTGCGTTGGGCAAACCAGGCGGTGTCGGCTGCCTTCTGAGCCACGATCCGCACCTGCTCGAACGTCTCGCGCGGTGGCCGGGTAACCGTAAACGGAATGTTGTTGATGTCCCCCGAGGCCCCGTTGGACATCATGGCCACGAACGATTTGTCTCCGCGCACCCGCGAGGCCATTAGCCGGGAAAACTCACCGAAATAGTCTGCCGACATCTGTCCGCCTGGGATGCCCCCCACATAGTGCAGAGCGTAGTTGGCAAACAGTGCCAGCGGCTTGCTGCGCGTGTCCTGGACGGAAATCACCAGGATGTCGGGATCGGTCGGGCCTGCAGGACGGTCCAGCACCTTCGGGTCCGTCCCGGGGTTCATTTTCACCGCATCCCAGCGACCGAACGGATTGAGTGGCATCTTGCCGGTCTGTAAATACCAGCGGCGATTGAAGACCTCGTCTGGCAACGGATGCGCCGCAGCCCCCCCAGCCGCCGGCCGCAATGCCGCGTGGGCCTCGATGATCGCCTGGGCAACGCCTTCCACAAACCGTTGTCGGTACTCCGC
>JBFWYF010000563.1:0-5395 GCA_050186685.1 Pirellulaceae bacterium | reverse complement strand
CCAGTTCGATCGGAACGACAAAGGCCAAAACACCAAGAGTGAGATCCATCGGACCGTTCAAGACGAGTTCGAATCGCAATGCGCGTCACGGTGCACTCCAACTAGCGCTCGTCGCTAGCGGGCCGGGAGGGAACGCTGGAATGCGGCGGAGGAGGTCGCTGGCCTCCTCCGTCGCCTCGTGATAAGTCGGTCGCGGCGAGGGCTGCCTGGACCATCTCGGAGTTCTCGTCCAGCCGCTGCAGATAGCTCAGTACGGCCATGGGATTCCCCTCCGCATCCTTGACCGCCTCGAGCAAAATGAGCTCCTGCTCCGAGAGCTTCAGAATCTCATAGCTTCCCCGCTGATCGTCCATGACAATCCTGTTTCCATCGACGTGAAAGCCCATGTCCGGCGTGAAGACGCCGCCTTCAGGCTGGTAGCGAACCTGGTTCCCGCGACAGTGCACAATCTGGGCGGGAGAAACCGCCGGCTCACCGTTTCGCGACATTCTGGTGACGTGCCAAAAGCCATCCAGAGCAGGAGAGACCACGGCCGGCTGGCCTGGTCCACAGCCAGCCCAGGCGGCCAGCAAACATACCAAACAGGCACGAATGGGTCGGTTCACGTGCTCAACCTCCGCTCGGGCTGCCAGACGATCGCTTAGTTCAGTTCCTAAGATTTTCGAAGAAGAGATGTCGGTTTCCGCGCCAGGGTTTCGTCAAGATGTCAATGTCCCCATCGCGATCGACATCGGCGGCTACGGATTCATGGGTCTGTTCGTTCTCCATCACGACATGTTCTTTCCACTTGCCGCCGTGCTGGTTCTCGAACAGAAACCACCGCGGTGTCCCGTTGGTAAGGGGACCTCCGCCCGTGAAGATGTCGGCATCTTGATCGTTGTCGAAGTCCGCCACGCACAGCGAGTGGAAATCCTGTTGATGCCCTTCCGGCTTGATAAGCCACATTGTCCACCCGCGACCTCGACCGTCCTCGTTCTCGAACCATGCCAGCCGCCCATCCAGGACATCGCCTTCCGCCTGCACGAGATCCAGGTCGTTGTCGCCGTCGAGATCGACCAGGTGAGCCCGAGTCTGTATTCCCCATGGACCAATCTTGCCGAACGGCGCGAGAGGACGCTCGATCCAGACCTGGCCAGCACGGTCCGCATTTTCCAGCCAGCGATCGACTCGCGAAATGTCGATATCCCCATCGCCGTCGATGTCGCCTCCTGCAATGCCGCCGTGGCATGGGGGGTCGGTCCTCCCCAACAGCTGAACGGCTGGCCAAGTCGATTGGGGATTGGCGGGTATTTCGTACCAAAAGACGCCAGCGCGATCGAGTATGGAAACCAGATCTCCTCGTCCATCGCCATTGACATCGACCAGCAGATGATCGTGTGCCGGGATAGCTCCCGTCTCGAAGCGATCCCAATTGCGAGCCTCGCGGGGTTGACCCGGATTGCGGAACCAAGTGCCGCCAGAAACTTGATCGACCCAGCCATCCCGGTCGACATCCCAAGCCACCCCGGCGACATCCGTCCGGGCACCGGTGCCAAGGCGATGCTCAATCCATCGATCCGGCCGCTCGAATTCGAACCAGGAAAGGGTGCCCTGCTGTGTTCCGGAGATGAAGTCCAGATCTCCGTCGCGATCGACGTCGACGGCAGACGTCTGCCCGAAGTTCCGCCCCTCGGGCGTACCGATGACATGCAGTCGAAAGGCCGGGTCTGCGGCGGAGGACACACCCATCAGCATTCCGCACCAGACCATTCCATACATGCCATACTGCAGGCCCATACTTCTTACCTCGCAAAACCGTGTAGCGGGACGAGCCGCTGAGGCCGTGCCCAGGTGCGACGATCGCCATCATACCGACTGAACGTCATGTCAGTCGCCGTGAGGCAAGGAATTCCGGCTCACATACGTTTCTGGTTTCCGGCGGCGCGCCGGTTGCCGCGCTAGCCCTGTGTATCTGGCTCCTCGGGAGAGTCATGACCGAGTCCTGGGCTTCCTATGCCGTGGAGGTAACATCATGCGATTACGAGACACCTTCCGCTTCTCGACCAATTCCTGTCTTCTGCTGTTTGGTCTCGCACTCATCGCGCCCGCGGGCTATGGGCAAGGACTGGCAATGACCGATCAGGACATTGCCGACAAGATCGACGATGAGTTGCTTTTAGATCCCGGCGTCAACTCCATGCTCCTTGACATTCAGGTGGACCAGGGTGTCGTGACATTGACGGGCCGGGCCGCCAGTCTGCTCGCCAAGGAACGAGCCGCCCGCATCGCCACTACCGTAAAAGGCGTCAGATCCGTGATCAACCAGGTCGAGGTGCGTCCGTCGCAGCAGCGGAGCGACAAAGAGCTGTCTCGCGATATCGAGGCGGCCCTGCTGGCCGACCCAGCGGCCGATGCCTACGAAATTGCCGTCAGTGTCCAGGACGGAGTCGCCTCGTTGACAGGGACCGTTCAATCGTACCGCGAACGCGATCTCAGTCTGACGGTCGCAAAGGGAGTTCGCGGCGTTACGGGCGTGGTCGATCAGCTGGTCGTCCGCTACCAAGGCGAACGCCCCGATATCGAGATCCAACAGGAGATCGACGCGGCTTTACACAACAGCGTATTCGTCGATGACAACATGATCGAGGTGACCGTGCAGGATGGCGAGGTGTCGTTGTCTGGCACCGTCGGCAGCGCCGCGGAAAAGCAGATGGTCAATACGATTTCTTGGGTGGCAGGCGTACGGTCCGTCGACTCTGGCTCGTTGACCGTCGCTCGCTGGGCTCGCGATGACCAGCTGCGTGGCAACAAGTACGCCGGCAGCGATCAGAGGAGCATCGAACAGGCGATCCGAACTGCGCTGGAACACGATCCGCGCGTCCGCGCAGACGACATCGAAGTGGCCGTCGCTGGCGGGCACGTCACGCTCCGCGGCAAAGTGAACAGCCTGGCGGCCAGGCAATCCGCCGAACAGGATGCCCGTTACACGGTGGGTGTGTTTGACGTGACTAACCGGTTGAAGGTACGCCCCGAGGAAGATCTGTCGGATGCCGATATCCGCCGCAATGTCCGACAATCGTTGGAACGCGACGTGTATCTCGAGCCGTTCGAGATCGCCACGCTGGTTGTTGATGGCGTCGTCCATCTTTATGGGACCGTGGATACGCGATTCGAACGACGGCGGGCGCATAACCTGGTGGGTCGCGTGAAGGGCGTCGTCGGTCTCCGCGATTACCTGACGACCTCGCGCGAGGGCAATTATCTCTACAACGCCTACATCGATACAGGCTATATCGACGAACAGGATGTGGCTGGCTATGAGCAGCGCTCCCCGTCCATGACGGACGCTCAGCTCAAGACGGCCATTGAAAGTGAGATGTGGTGGAGTCCGTTCGTCGACTCCGATGATGTCGCCGTCACCGTCGAGAACGGCGTGGCGAGGTTGTCGGGCACCGTTGAATCGTGGTCTGAGCGGCAATCGGCGACTGAGAATGCTTACGAAGGAGGTGCCACGCTGGTCGACAATGACCTGCGGATATCCTCGCTGGACGACTGACGGACGGCTATCGGAGGTGCGGTGGCAAGGGGCGCGGCATGCTGATGGCTTTCGCCATCTGCTGACGCCCCACGCCGGTCTTGTTAACGCGATCGAGCGCGGAGAATTACCTATGAAATGCGTAGTCGTCCTGCTGTTGATGGGCAGTAGCGTGGTGGTGGGTTGCGTGCGCCAGTCGTCTTCCGAGCCGCCACGCCAAGCGTCGCCTCAGGTCAATTCGCCGCCGCCCCCGGGGCTGACCACGAACCCGGCGCTCCCTGCCTCGGAGCGGCCACCCGCTCCCTGATGTGACGCTGGTAACCCCTTTCGCCAGAAAGAGGGGACATTCGATTCGTGATCGCGCGCGACTCCCACGCTCTGGCAAGCATAGCTGCGGGCATTTCCCCTGACTGACGTATTCCTCCGCCCCGAAGGGGCGACACAATCCTGATTGCATCGCTCCTTCGGGGCTAGAAGGCGAACAGGGTCGGCCACCGGGGCTTGAAAGCCCCGGCAGAGGACTGCCTCGGCCCTTCGGGCCTGGTCACGCGTACTCTTAACGTGGCATTTACACATCTTCACGCCCATGCCCGCTAGTTTGTCCGCCCAGGTGGTATTGTGGGACGATATCGGGAGGGCTGAGATGGCACACGTGCGATACTTTTTGTCGGTCTGGGCGGGGTTGGCAATCGCAGCAGGTCATGTGCTGGCGGTGGAGACACCGGAGGCTCGCACTCCGATCAGCCTGTCCGAGGTCCTCGCCGGCGCGTCCGGGCTGTGCGTGCTCGTGGATGTTTCGACCGACGTCGTTACCCAGGCGGCGGCACGGCCTGGTCTCCTGGTGCACTGTCTGGCACGGGACCCCCATGCGGCAGTCCAGCTGCAGGAAATGGTTGCCGGCGCCGCAACTCGGGCAACTATTCAGGCCGAGCATTGGAATGCTGCTCGTTTGCCGCACGCTGACAATCTGGCAAATGTCGTGATCGTGGGAGATGGTGCCGAAATAAATCTTGATGAGATCAACCGCGTCCTCTGCCCGGGCGGAATCGCTGTGAGAATCAGCGAAGGATCGGTTTCACAGCTTCGTAAGCCGATTCCCGCGGACACCGACGAGTGGACTCATCAGTGGCACGCCGCCGAGGGAGGGCTGGTGACGGACGATAAGCGGGCTGGTGTTCCCCAGGGAGTTCAGTGGCTGGCTGGACCGCTGTTTGCCATGGCCGGCCGCAAGTCCAGTACCCAGTCCCTGGTCTCGGCTGGCGGCATCAACTTCTATCTCACGCAGAATGTCCTGGAGAACGTGGGAGCATCCGAGAAGCGCCAGTACCTGGTTGCTCGCGATGCTTATAACGGGTTGACGCGTTGGCAACGGCCCTGGAACGGGCCCTATGTGACCGGCGATGGCGAAACGAATGCTCGTATGGTAGCCACGCCGGATCGGCTGTATGTGGCGGGCGACAATCAGCTCTTGGCCCTCAATTCGCAAACAGGCGTGGTTCTGGCTAGCCGGACACTCGCCGCCTCCGCGGACAAGCTGCTGTTTCACGACGACTCCGTCCTCGTGCAATCGGCGCTCGGCGTCCAGGCGTTCGATTCGGAGTTCCACCAGAAACGATGGAGCTTTGCGGAACGAAACACCAGCGGCCTGGTAGCTTGGGATGGCAGTGCCTATTACCTGATTCGCGGGCGTTCGCCGGATGGGAATTTCCAGCACGAGTTGGTGCGGCGCGAGGTTCGGACGGGCAGGCAGCAATGGCGACGAAGTACCCAGCCACACGTGCTCAGCTCGATGGTTCAATTGGGATTCGTCCAGGATGGCCTGATCGGGCTCCAGGCGCATGGACATTTTCACTTGTTTTCGGCGAACGATGGTCACCACTT
>JBFWYF010000562.1:0-5403 GCA_050186685.1 Pirellulaceae bacterium | reverse complement strand
AGATCCGGGACAGAACTGGGCGCGGGCGATCGCGATGATGCGGCACGGTTTTGGAGGCCATCCCTACGGCCGAGACGAATCGCTGGCAGAAGAACGCCGCGTGGGACGGGTTGGCCCCTACCCTCGATAGCGACCGTCGGGCCCAGTTTTCGGGACAGTCGTACTCAACGGAACAAACGTCAAGCCACAATCGCGTCCGCAGCCGGTTGGATGAGGTCGCTGCTCGGGGACGGCGACGAGCGGAGTAATTTGCGCGGGGGGCCTTGCCGCACGATCCGGCCGTGCTCCAGCAGCACGAGCCAGTCCGCATCGATCAGCGAGTCGGGCTGGTGCGATACCAGAATGCGCGTTTGGGGCCGCGTGAACTTGGCAATCCGCTCTAACACGCGCCGCTGAGTACTGGCATCGAGGGCGCTGGTGCAATCGTCCAGCAGCAGGACGGGAGACTGGGCCAGGATGCCCCGCGCCAAGGCAAGTCGCTGCCGCTGGCCACCCGACAGACTCGCCCCGCGCTCTCCGACCCACGTGTCGAGTCCCCGCGGCATCGCGTCGATCAAATCGCTCAGATCGACGGCCTCGAGCGCCCGGCGGATTTCCGCCTCGCTCGCATCCCGTACCGCATAGGTCACATTGGAACGAATCGTCCCCTCGAACAATCGGGCATGTTGGGGTACGAGGACCACGTGCCGGCGCAGCTGCGCCACGGAATAGGATCGTACATCTCGACCATCCAGCCAGATGCGTCCGGGACACTCGGGTGGTAAGTCGTACAACCGAGGAAGCAGCGACAACAGGGTACTCTTGCCGGATCCGCTCGGACCGCAAATTCCGACCGTCATACCCGGTTCGACCCGGAGTTGAATGTCGTCTATTACCCGGGGCGATGTCGGCAGATACCCGAACGAGACCTGGCGCAGCCGGAGGTGCCCTCGCACCCGCCGCGGCGACTTAGGAACGCGTGCGAAAGCCGAGGTCTCCGGCTCGGCCAGGATCTCGGAGATGCGATCGGCCGCGGCGGCGGTCGCCGACATGCCGCCGGCGAACTGGGTCAACCGAACCAGCGGCTGATAGAGCAACCCCAGATACGTTGCAAAGGCGAGCGCGTCTCCGGTAGAGAGCCGTCCACTTTGGACCAGGACGGCTGCCAGGCAAACGAGAAAGGCAGTAGCCCATCCGGCAATCAGCAGTGCCGTGAAGTTCTGCCACGAGAGTGCGCCCAGAGTCGACTGTGACCGATTCGTGTGCACGCCGAGTTGGTGCTCGAAGGCGGCGATTTCCCGATCCTCCGTGCCAAACAACCGGACGGTACGCATCGCCGAAATGCGTTCACTCAGCAAGCTGTACAGCTCGGCCGTCTGGTCCTGAACCACCCGCGACAATCGGTACACGCGGCCGGCATGCCGCCGCTGGTTCCAGAAGAACAGCGGAATGGCCAGCAGGCTGACCAGAGCCAGTGGCCAGGACAGGAACAACATGCCGACGACCACGCCGACCGCGAGGACCAAGTCGGCAACCACCTGCAGCGAACCCGCACTGAGAAAGATCAGTAACGTTCCCACGTCATTGGTCAAGCGTGCCATGAGTTGGCCCGTCTCCTGCCGGTCAAAGTAGGCCAGTGGCAAACGCTGCAACTTGCGATGCAGAGCGTCGGTCAACGTCCGAACAAACTCGAGGCTGACGCGATTCATGACGATGCTCGCGCACCAACCCAGCCCGATGCGGCTGAGCAGGCACGCGACCGAAATCGCCGTGAACAGGACCAGTTGCTCGACGAACTGCGGATCGATCCGCTCGGGGGATGTCGGATGGGCCTTGCCCAGGGCATCGACCAGCCGGCCTTGCAGCCATGGCAGCGGCAGCACAAACAGGGATTGGCCCAACATGGCCGCGAGTGCGCCCAAGATGTGCCAGCGATAGGGACGCAAGTAATTGACTTCCAGTTCCGCGACGCGAGGTGGCAGACCAGCGACGCTACGAGACAAACCAGGTTCGGAGGTAACGGGCACTGCAGGAATCAAGCCGCAAGAGGTGTCGAAGGGGATTCCGTCGGAGCGGAGGAGGGAGGTCCCGGCAAGCGAGGTCCGGGACCGTTCGGCCGATCCGCGGTCGGACCGAACTGGCAATCACAAAGTTGGCGGTACAGGCCATGCCTGTCGGCGAACAATTCCGCGTGGGATCCGGTCTGAACGATTTGCCCTTCGTGGAGGACGACAATCTGATCGGCTCCTCGCACGGTCTCCAGTCGGTGTGCGATGGTCAGGGTCGTCCGGCCCGTGAGGACTTGCTGCAATGCATCCTGAACGGCCGATTCGCTTGCCCGATCGAGACAACTCGTGGCTTCGTCCAGCACGACGACCGCGGGATTCTTGCAGAATACCCGAGCCAGCGCGATACGCTGCCGTTCCCCGAGGCTGAGGGGATAGCCTCCTTCCCCAACGATCGTCCCGTACCCCGCTGGTAGACGTGCGGCTAACTCGTCAATACGGGCCGCTCGGGCCGCGGCTTCGACTTCGGCGAGCCCGCACGTCGGCGCGCCGTACCGGATGTTGTCGGCGAGCGTACCGCGAAATACTACCGCCTCCTGCAGCACCACACCCACGCTCCGCCGCAAGCGCGGCACGGGCAGATCGCGAAGCGGCTGGCCATCGAGCCAGATTTCGCCGCTCGCGGGTTCGTAGAACCGGAGCAGTAGTTGGATGAGTGTCGACTTGCCGCTCCCTGTAGGACCGACAATCGCGACCTTTTTGCCGGGTTCTACTGTCAACGTTACCCCTCGCAACACCGGCCGTTCCTCGCCATATGCGAAATGGACATCACGGAAGACAATGTGTCCAGATATATGCCCCTCCGGGATATCGCTGCCGCAACCGGAATCCGACTCGCTGGCTGCCTCACCGCTTCGCTGCGCCACAACAGGGAAAGCCAGGATCTCGTTCAACCGGGCACAACTCGCCACGGCCTGCTGATAGACAGTGGCCAGTTCCGACAGACGCGTCACGGGTGTGAATATCAGCCCGGTAAGTGCCGACGCGGCAATGAGATCGCCGAGCATCATGCGGCCGGCACCCACCTCCGCGGCTCCCACGGCAAAGACCAGCGATGCGCCTAGACCACCAATGCCCATGCACAGATGCGAAAACGCGATGCCCAGCCCATTGACACGCAACCGCGGACGATGCAAGGCCGTGATCTGTTGCGTAAAGGAGTCGATTTCCAGCGGCTCGCTTCCCGACGTCCGCACCACTTGGATGCCATCAATCTTCTGCTTCAACTGCGAGAATACCTCATCCAACCGTAGACGCACCTCTCGTGAGCCCGCTTGGATGCGTCCACCAAACACGCGGAAGACGACGACGTACATGACCATTGCGCAGCCCAGCACGATGCCCATCCGCCAACTACACGACAACACCCACGCCGTGGCCGCCGCCGCTGTTGACAGATCCAGCAGCAACACCAGCGTTTGGCCGCTGGCCACCCCTTGAACGACCGTGACATCGTCCATAATCCGCGTCATGATGGCACCCGCGGATGTACGATCGAACCAACTCATCGGCGCGCTCTGCAGTCGCACGTAGATCTCGCGACGCAAGCCACGCACGACCTGCAAAGAAACCGTGCCGAGGAGCCAGCTATTGCCGGTACTGGAGACCGCCTGTAGAGCCACCGCCGCTGCGAGGAAACAGCTCGGTATCCAGAGCCCCGCGAGACCTTGCTGTTGCTGAGCCCCGAGTAAGAGCTGTTTGACCAGCAGCGGCCCCGCCAGACTGAACAGGCACGCAGTGGCGATGAGAAACAAAGCCACCCCGATCCGCACCCAATGAGGCGCCATGAGCCGCGCCAAGCATCGCCAGACAGACACGATTCGTTCGCTTCGTAACAAGACACGGGGAATCTTTCCCCGATCCCTGGAATGGTCCACACGCGAGCGAGTCTAACAGCTTCTCCGAGGGCCACTCCAGTCCACTTGAGAGAAATTATTCTGGTAATCGCCCGTCGTTCAGCACGCGAGTCAGGTCGGCTTCTTCCGGCTGAAGCAACGGCAAACGGACGGTAAACTCACTCCCTTGTCCGACGCCGGCGCTGGAAGCGCGGACGTTGCCGCCATGCAGTTCGACCAGCTTCGAGACCAGCGCCAGCCCGATGCCAAGTCCGCCTAGACTTCGCGATGGACCTCCCTCGGCCTGGAAGAACATCTTGAAGACTTCCGGTAATAGATCCGGCGCGATGCCCACACCCTCGTCGCGTACCCGCAATACGGCTTCCTGGCCTTCACCTTCCAGCTGAAGGTACAGAGCCTTTCCCCACGGCGAATACTTGCTCGCGTTGTGGAGCAGATTGACGAGCACCTGGGTCAATCGAAACGTCTCGCCTCGAACCCAGACGGTGTCGGGCGGCATCGACACGACAATGTGCTGATTGCGTTCCTGCACCGCATTGTGCATCGTTTCCAACGCGCGCGAGACAACTTCCTGCAGATTGACCGGCTGCCTCGCCACCGTCAGCTTGCCGCTCGACGCCCGGGAAATGTCCAGCAGCTCCCCCACCAGCCGGGTCAGGCTGTCTGTGCTCCGCCGCATGACGCCATGTAGTTGATTGCTCGTCAGCGACGGCTGTTCCAACTCGAGGACGTCCAGAGCGGAAGTGAGGGGAGCCAGGAAATTACGCAACTCGTGGGACAAGACGCTTAAGAACTCATTCGTCCGCCGGAGGGTATCCCGCACGGACTCGTCGCGATTCCGCACGTACGCCTCGATACTGGCCCCAATCGCCTCGTCGATGCCCAGTCCGACGGCCATGCACTCCCGTACCTGAAGCGGGTATGGCAGCATGCTTTCTAGAAACTCCAGAATCACCAGCCGCAGGATCTGATAATCCCGTACCACTTCGTCCAGTTTCCAGCCGACTTGCCATCGCTGCTGGCCATGTTCGAACGCCACCCAGCGATGGCCATTTGCCTCTTCGCTCACGGGCTGGGCCAAAGCCCGCCCGAGGGCTCGGACCCAGTCGGGCAGGCTGTCGCGCAGTTCCGAGCGTGCGACATCATCGGCCGCCGGTTGCTCGACCAACGCGCGCGCCGACCATCGTTCCACCAGCGCTTCGGCATGAATCTCGATTAGTGAGCCGATTTCACGGAATCGTTCCGACCAGAGCTGTTGCGGATCAATCGACATAGGCACCGAGGTTACTCCAAACGGGAATGTGTTCATTGTAAAGATCGTGGTAAAACGGCCAGCGGAGGTCATCCATTTCGTTCGAGAAATCGACCGTGGAAACCCACATCTGCCCGCGCCGAAGCCACGTCAATCGGCCGACTCGGCATGGGGCTCGCTTCCGCCACACGCTGAACGCACATGGCGGTTTCCGAAGGGAGGCGGCCAGAGCGTGCCGGTATCGAACGTG
>JBFWYF010000561.1:0-5408 GCA_050186685.1 Pirellulaceae bacterium | reverse complement strand
GGCCAGCTTGCGATCTTCGCGATTGCCATAGTCTCGCTGCACCTTGACGACCGCCGTCACGACCTCCAGCGCTTCCTCGGGTGAGACAAACGCCATCTTCACCCCCAGAGCGGGGAATGTCTTCTTGGCGCTAGGCGTTACGCCCAATCCCCCCCCCACGATGACGTTGTAACCGACGATCTCGTCGCCGCGCGTCAAGGCCATCAGCCCCAAGTCGTTCGTATACAAATCCACACAGTTATCGAACGGGTAACCAATGGCGATCTTGAACTTCCGCGGCATGTACCACTTGCCATAGATCGGCTCAACCTCCGCGTCGTCCGCCGCGCCGCCCGCCAGATGTTTGGCGCCCGTGTCCAGATCCGTCAGCCACAAATCGTGATAGGCACTCGTGCGAGGGGCGAGGTGAGCGGCGATCTGAGCCGCCAACTCCTGCGTCTGTCGATAGACGCGCGATGAGTATGGCGCTGGGCAGCACATGACGTTGCGATTGACGTCCCCGCAGGCGCCCAGCGTCGACAACTGTACCTCGTTAATGCGCGCGATGGCCCTTTTGAGATTCCGCTTGACGACGCCGTGCAACTGCAATCCCTGACGCGTCGTGCAACGCAACGTGGTATTCCCCACTTCCTCGCACAGGTCCAACTCCGCGAGCAACTGATCGCTCGTCAGCTTGCCACCCGGTATCTTGGTGCGGACCATGAAGATGAACTTCTTGTCGTCCTTGCCCCCGCTCCCCTCGCGACGCGCCTGTTCGCGCGCGTCGCGGTCGTCCTGCTGGTACGTGCCATGAAACTTCAGCAGGCTCTCGGCTTCCTTGCTGAAGTGCTGATCGCTCTCCAGCTCCGCGTCGATCGGTACTCGCAGATAGTTGCTGTTTTCCTTGATGATCTCGACCGGGCTGACTTTACGGGGTTCGGACATTGTTCTCCTCGGTGGCCGTGCTGCTCGGTGTCCGTGCTGCTCGGTGTCCGTGCTGCTGGATGGCCATGCTGGCAGAATCGCGGGCGCGGCGCCGGCCGGCGCCGCAGGGGTGCTGATCCCGTAACTATAGCGAAGGCGGAAACAGGGGACGAGGCCAACCCCGCGCCGGGAACAGAGGTCGAAACGCAGAAGGCGCCGAGGGCCGCTGAAAAGAGCGGGAGCGGAAGGCGCGCTGTCCTCCCTTCCGTCGGGGGACCAGGACCCGCGGCTCGCGCGGGGTAAACCGACCTGGACATTGGCCGGCCGTTGCAGTAAGGTTCCGCCCTCTTCACGCAGGCACCATCGCGTGCCGTGGTCGGGATCCGTCTCGTCGTTTCGAATGCGGTAGCAGCGCATGAACCAGCTCGTCCGGTGGCAAGACCTCCTGTTGCCGCTGTCCATCATCGCGAGTTTATTTGTCATTCTCGTGCCCTTGCCGGCCGGAATGCTGGATCTGCTCCTCGCCGGAAACATCACCGTCGCTTTGATTGTGCTGTTGACGACGATCTACGTACGGACCCCCCTCGAGTTCAGCATTTTCCCTTCGATGCTGCTCGCCACCACCCTGGGGCGCCTCGTCCTGAATGTCGCCTCGACACGTTTGATTCTCACGCAGGGCGGAGAACTCGGTCTGCAAGCGGCGGGGGGCGTCATTCAGGGATTCGGAGAATTTGTTGCGGGTAACAATGCGGTGGTAGGCCTGGTCATCTTCATCATCATCATCGTGATCCAGTTCGTGGTGATCACGAAAGGTGCCACGCGTATCAGTGAAGTCGCCGCGCGGTTCGCGTTGGACGGGATGCCGGGCCGACAGATGGCGATCGATGCCGACCTGAACGCAGGAGCCATCGACGAAACGGAAGCCCAGCGACGCCGACTGGAAATCACGCAACAGGCTGACTTTTATGGGGCAATGGACGGTGCTAGCAAGTTCGTCCGCGGCGATGCCATTGCCGGTATCCTGATCACCATCATCAACATCCTGGGGGGCTTAGTCATCGGTGTCGTGCAGTCCGGCATGACCGTGACGGAGGCAGCCGAAGTTTTCACGAAGCTGACCATTGGCGACGGACTGGTCAGCCAGGTACCGGCACTCTTAATCTCGCTGGCCGCAGGCTTGCTGGTCACGCGTAGCACCCAGAAGACGAACCTGCCTGTGGAATTCGTCCAGCAGTTGCTGTCCCGCCCCAGGGCCCTGGCCGTGGCCGGCGCTTTCCTGGGCATGATGGTGTTCACCAGTCTGCCGCGCGTTCCCTTGGTGACGATCGGCGGGGGATGTGCCGCCCTGGCCATCTTGCTGCGACGGCAGCGCGAACAGGAGCGCCGCACCGAAGCCGCTCAGGCCCGCGCAGCGACCGCCGAGCAGAAAAAGCCCGAGGAACGGATCGAGGACTACCTGGCCATCGACCCCATGGAGCTGGAAATCGGAGTGGCCCTGATCCGGCTCGCGGATCCCAGTCGCGGCGGAGACCTGCTGCCACGCATCACGGGGGTGCGGCAGTCGGTCGCCGGCGAAGTTGGCATCGTCCTCCCCAAAGTCCGCATCCGCGACAACATGCGTCTGAACGATCGCCAGTATCGCATCAAGATTCTGAACAACGTGGTGGCCGACGGACTCGTCTATCCGGAACGCCTGATGGCGATGGAATCGGGCATCACCACTGGCAAAATCCCGGGCGAAACGACCCGCGATCCAGCTTTTGGGCAGCCCGCCGTGTGGATCGAACCCGGACTGCGCGAACGCGCCGAGATGCTGGGGTACACGACGGTCGAACCGGCCGCCGTCCTGGCGACGCACCTGAAGGAAGTCGTGCGCCAGAACGCCGACGAACTCCTGACGCGGGATGCGACCAAGAAATTGATCGACGAACTGAAGAAAACTTCTCCCGCAGTTGTCGACGAGTTAATCCCCGGCGTAATGAAGCTCGCCGAAGTCCAGCAGGTCCTGCAGATGCTGCTCCGGGAACAGGTGTCGATCCGCCAGCTGAGCGTCATTCTGGAGACGCTCGGGGATTACGCGCCGCGTACCAAGGACCCCGTGTGGCTGACGGAGTACACGCGTCACCGGCTGGCGCGCACCATTTGCACCCGCTATCGCGACGCGGAAGGCCGCCTGTTTGTCATCACGCTCGATCCCGCACTGGAGGATCGGATTGTCGCGGGCATCGACCACTCGGACCGCGGATTGTTCATCCGCATGACACCACCCGCGATCGAAAAGGTCTGCACCCAGCTGGCTCACGAACTGACCCGCCTGACCCAGTTGAGCAAACCGCCCGTGGTGCTGGTGAGCCCCCAGATCCGCCCCGGCCTTAAGCAGCTCACCCAGGCCAATCTGCCCCGGCTGGTGGTGCTGAGCTACAACGAAATCACGCGGGATACCAAGATTGAATCGGTCGGCCTTGTCACGGAGGGTGGCAGGTAATGGAAATCAAGACTTACCGCGCCAAATCGTTGCAGGAAGCACTCCGCTGGATCCGTCACGATCTGGGCCCGGACGCAGCCGTGTTGCACACGCGCGAGCTGCGCGGTGGCCTGCTCGGCTGGCTGGGAGGAGGCCGGCAACTCGAAGTCACGGCTGCAAGTGGAGTACGGGTTCCCAGCCGTTTTGCGCCGGCGCAGCCTCCCCCGGATCCCTCTCCTCAGGTCGCCGAGGATCCGTTCGACGACGTCCTCCCCGCCGCGGACCAGCTCGACTTCAGCCAGCAGTACCGCGACGACCTGCAGGACGAACGGCACGACACGCTCTCCTTCGTCGAATCGCTCAGCACGGCCGCGCCGGAGGCCCAGCCAGCCAGTCCCGAGAATGCGCGGCTCGACGCGTGCGACGACGTCGCGGCGACGCACGTCGACCAGGCCGGCGAGACGACGTGGGAGACCCCGCCGCGTTGGACGAGTCGCCGCCCCTCGGCCGCTCCTTCCCAGGCAGCTCTCCAACTGTTCGCGGATCTCACCGACGGCGATATGGACGAGCAGTCTGCCCGCGAATTGATCGATCGCGTGCTGAGCCGAACTTCGCCAGACGAATACGGCGACTATCTGCGGCTCCGGACGCGACTCGCTCGACTCGTTGAGGCCGAGTTGCTCTGCACGGGTCCGATCCGCGTACCACCCGGCGGCCGCCGTGTCGTGGCCTGTGTCGGTCCCACTGGCGTCGGAAAGACTACGACGATTGCCAAGCTAGCAGCCAGCTTTCATCTGCACGACCAGCGGCGAGTGGGGCTGGTCACCATGGACACGTATCGCGTCGCGGCCGTTGATCAACTTCGGACTTATGCCGACATCATCGACCTGCCGATGGAAGTGGTCGCGAACCCGCGCGAGATGCGACAGGCGCTAGCAAAGCTTGCCGATTTCGAGTTGATTCTGATCGATACGTCGGGGCATAGCCCCACGGACGAACGGAAGATGCAGGAACTGGGGCAGTTGTTGCAAGAAGCACGGGCGGATGAAGTCCAGCTGGTGGTCAGTAGCGTGGCAAGTCTTTCCAGTCTCCAGCATTCCCTGGTGAAATTCGGAGCGATCGGCGCCACCCATCTGGTGGTGACGAAGCTGGATGAAGCTCTTGGGCTGGGCCATTTATGGCCGATCCTTCGTGCGGCACGTCTGCCGCTGACCTACATCACCACGGGCCAGAACGTACCGGATGATTTTGCACCGGCCGAGGCGCGCAAGCTGGCCCGTCGGCTGGTCAATATGGATGGGGGACAATGATCGATCAAGCAACGGAATTGCGCAAGCTTGTACTACGAGCAATGCGTGATGGGTCTCAGGCTTTTGGACCCGCGCCGCGACTGGTGCTGCTGACGGCGGGGCACAGCGGTGTGGGGGTCACGTCATTAGGCGTAAATTTATCGGTCGCCATGGCGGAACAGGGATTACGCGTCGTGTTGGTCGACGCCGAAGCCCAGCCGCATGGTGTGGCCGCCTTGTGCGGGCTCTCCGCAGGAGACAGCAGTGCCGACCTATCGGTCGCGCGGCGGGACATCCACGAAGTACTGCAGCGTGGGCCGGCTGGCATCCAGATCGTGCCGGGCCTGCGCGTGGATACGACCGAACAGGATGCGCGCCGGCTATCCATGGAACGGTTCATACGGCAATTGATGAAGCTTGGCCGGTACGCCGACTCGGTCGTCGTGGATCTGGGGCAGGGGACGAGCTATCCGGTGCGGCGGGTGACACAAGTAGCGGATGACGTAATTATCGTGACGACGCCCGATAATGTCTCGGTGGCCGACGCTTATGCCCATATCAAGCTGAGTCTGTCGGGCGCCGGCTCGGCTCGCCTGTGGCTTGTCGTGAACCTCGCGGACGAACCCGTTGCCCGGGATGTCCACCAGCGCATTCGGCAATCGTGTGAACGATTTCTGGGGCACGGCATCGATCTGCTTGGCTGGGTGCCGGGCGATCGGTACGTCGGCGTGTCTGTTCTACTGTGGACACCG
>JBFWYF010000560.1:0-5410 GCA_050186685.1 Pirellulaceae bacterium | reverse complement strand
ATCGTTCCGCCACAAGCAACGCGAGGAAGTTCGCCAGCTCCTGCTCGATTACAGTCTCGCGCAGCAGCAGCGCGTCGGTACCGTGATCGACAGCGCGCGGCAGGAAGTTGATCGCCTGTTCGCCAATCTCGGCGAGCGCCCCGGCGCGGCGCTGGCCGGTAACACGCCGGAGGCCGAACAGCTTTCGAAGTGGCTCGCCGAGAACATCGATTTTCATATGCAACCCGCAGAGATCGCGCGAATCGAACGCGAAGAACTCGAGCGGCGCGTGGTGGGTGCGATCGAAGACCACTTCCGTCCCGAAATGCGGATGATGGAGCGGCATCTGCTGCTGGAGATCGTCGATACCGCCTGGAAAGACCATTTGCTGGCGATGGACCATCTGCGCAGCTCGGTCGGGCTGTCCGGCTATGCCCAGATGGACCCGAAAGTCGAATACAAGCGGGAAGGCATGCGGATGTTCGACCAGATGTGGACCACGCTGGGCGAGCGCGTCACCGACCTGATCTTCCGCATGGAACAGCTGAACGAGGAGTTCGTCAGCGCCACGTGGGTCGAAACCGCCGCCAGCCACGCGACGGCGCAAAGCGCCAGCGAGATCAGCCAGCAGCAGGATGCGGCGTTGAGCGGCAAGCAGGGCGAAGTGAAGATCGAAACCATTCGCCACCGAGGCGAACGGGTTGGTCGCAATGATCCGTGTCCTTGCGGGAGCGGCCGCAAATACAAGCAGTGCTGTATGCGCAGCGCGCCGCCCGCCGCGTGAGCGACGGCGTCCGCCGAGCCCGGCGGCCCTAGAGCAACGTTTCGCGGGTCGGGAAAGGAGTCCCCCCATGCCCAATGTCTTCGATTTCGCCTATGTGCTGGCCCTGGGACTCGCCAGTCCCTGGCTCGCCTACGGCGCCTGGCGGCACGGCAAATACCGGGAGGGATGGCATGAGAAACTCCGTGGCCAGATTCCCCGGCGCTCGAGTTATGCTCCCTGTGCCTGGTTCCATGCGGTGAGCGTCGGGGAAGTGAACCTGCTCAAGCCGCTGCTCGATCGCTGGTCACGGCAATTTCCCGAGTGGGAATGCGTCATCTCGACCACCACCCGCACGGGCTACGAACTGGCCCGGCAGAAATACGTGGGTCGTACCGTATTCTACTGCCCGCTCGACTTCTCCTGGGCTGTCCGCGAGGCCTGCGAACGCGTGCGTCCCCAGCTGCTGGTGCTCGCCGAACTCGAGCTGTGGCCAAACCTGGTCCATACGGCCCACCGCCGAGGATGCCGCATCGGCATCGTGAACGGGCGTTTGAGCGAGCGCAGTGCACGAGGGTACGCACGCATCAAGCCAGTGATCCGACGACTGCTCGAGCGGGTCGACGTGGTGGCTGTACAGAACGACGAGTATGCTGCCCGCTTTCGTGGATTGGGCGCTCCGGACAACCGGGTCCTGGTCACCGGCTCCGTCAAGTTCGACGGCGTGCAGACCGAACGGGCGAATCCGGCCACGCTCCGGCTGCGGCAGCTGGCGGGCGTGGCGGATGACGACATCGTCTTTCTGGCAGGCAGCACACAGGCCCCCGAAGAAGAAGTAGCCTTGTTGGCGTTTCGCGAGCTGGCGGACCACCATCCGCGTCTTCGCCTGATTCTTGTGCCGCGGCATACGACGCGCTGCGACGAAATCGCTCGCATGCTGGACCGGCACGAAATACCGTGGCAGCGCCGCAGCCAGCTGGACCGTACTGGGCCTCGAGCCGCTGCCCGTGTGCTGCTCGTCGACACCATCGGCGAGTTGAGCGCCTGGTGGGGAGCGGCACAGATTGCGTTTGTCGGCGGGAGTCTCGGTAGCCGCGGGGGACAGAACATGATCGAGCCGGCCGGATACGGGGCGGCCATCAGCTTTGGACCGAATACCAGGAATTTTCGCGACATCGTCCAGGCGCTGGTCGGGTGCCGCGGTGCCCAGATTGTTCGCGACGGAACCGAACTGCGGGCGTTTGTGCAGTGGTGTCTGGACGAGCCGGCCGGTGCGGCCGCGATGGGACGACGGGCTCAGGAGCTGGTCATCGCACAACGCGGCGCAACAGACCGGACGATCGATGCCCTGGCGCGCCTGGTCGACACCTCGCTCACCCGACGCTCGGCGGCCTGAGCCGGCGGGCGGATCACGGAACCTCGACTGCCAGGCCAGTCAGCTGGTCTGCGCGATACGGCGCACGACCTCGTCGATATGACTCTGCAGGTCAGCGCACTTGGGGGTCAGCTCCGGGAATTGCTCACAGGTGCGTTCAAGCATGTCCGCGAACTGGCGCGCCGTTGAGCGGCAGCTCGCCAGGTCCAGGGACTGACGGAGCGCGTCGTAGGCCTCGTTCAACGGCGTGACCAGGTGTTGACCTTCGCGACGCTCCTTGAGGTCCGTAATCAGCTCGGCCAGCGGAAATGACAGAGCCCACACCGACTCCTGTGGCGGGAAATCCGGCAGCGACATCTGGTTCCAATCGACGTAGGACGACTTCCAAACCGAGTCGTCCGTCGAACGCGGTACGACCGGCAGATCGGTGCTCGCCACGTTTTCCTCTTTCGGGTGCTCCTCATCCTCCTCCTCCGCAGGCAGACCGAGCGAACCGCTGAACCGGGCGAGCCCGGCGTTCGATGCGTGCTGGGACTTCCAGAGCTGGTAGTCCTCTTCGAGCGAAAAAGCAAACATGTCTTCCAGTTCCAGATGGTGCCCGTCGAACATCAGGAACGCGGGGCCCGGTCCAAATGTGCCATCGGCCTGAGCTCGGCAGATCGGGCAGTCGCAGTCGAACGGTTCCGTAAAGGTGATCGGAATCCGTTTCCGTTCGCTCTCCACCAGCGCCGCCGCTGTCGTGCCTCCACCCTCGAAGGGCTGTTGCTCCCACCAGTCTCGCTGCAGGCTCAGCGTGTCGATCAGCGACTTGCGCGTCCGTAACCTCCTGGCTATCAGCTTCCACCCGCTCTTCATCAGATCGCGAATCAGGTCGAAGTAGGTAATGATGGCAATTGTGCCATACCCTGCAAAGCGATACGCTTCGCTGCTCGGGTCCAGCCCCGGAGGGGCCTCTCCCTGTCGCGTCCACTGCTGGGAGCGGTGTTCGATGTCCCGGTCAATCTGGTCTCGATCCGCCAACAGCACCTGCCGCGGCGTGCGTCCGCCCAGGTCCGCACGGGGCGTCATCAGCCATCGCGCGTGAATATCGCGCGTCAGTTGCAGTTTTCCCTCGTCATCGCGCGTCTGATATTGGCGATACGAAGCCAGCATCGCATCCACCAGGAATTCGAGCAGCGGTGTTCCGTACAGGACCTCGCGCGTGTCCGAGCGTAGGACGGCTGCGGCCGCCGTGGCACGCGCTTCCAGCTCGCTCTGCCAACTGTCAGAGGCCTCTCGGAACAGCCACCCGCACGGCGTGTCCAGCCAGACCGTACCAAACCCTTCGTACGGTTCATCGGGCATGGGCTGATAGGCATCCTGGAGCCCGGGTGTCTCGAAAGCGCCGCCGCAGACAAGCGTCTGTCCGCGCAGGTCCAGCGCACACCACGCCTCGGCGCCGGCGGTCTCGTCCCAGCTGGCTACTTCCCGGCCCGTATCGGCGAGCCGGTGCTGAGGCTGATAACGCTGCATGGCTCGAAACAAATCGGACATCGTCCGCGGGCCCGCCGACAACGATGCCAACATCGTTAGCGCGGTCCATTCGCTCAGCTCCCATTGCCGCATGGCATCCGTCGTGCGTACCGTCATTTGACACAACATAGCAGGTCTCCTCGCCCAGTTTCCCTTGGTTCGTGATCGCGTTCGCCGAGGTGCCCTACAGCATTCCTCTATCTGGATAAGCACCAAAACGGGCTGCGCTCCATCACGCGACGACGAGTTTTTTGGAATTTTTTAGTGGGAGCTCGTGCGGGGCCCGCTGAGTGCTCGGAATGGAGAGCACCGATGGAGTTTGGCTCTCCCTCCCTCCCGCCATACCGTAAAGGCGGATTTTCCGTATACGTCTTGCCGGTTGATGGTGTCACTCTTGTGCGAATTGACGGGCCAGCCACCCGTCGTCATCCGAGATATCCTGAGTATGTGTTTTAAGAAGGAGGAACTTGACGGCGCACCCGCTGATCTGCCATGTTGAACAGGCCAGTTCACTCGAGACCTCGGCGGCAGCTTGGTTTCCGTCACCAGGGACTCGGTTGAAGCAGCAAGAAGCGGGCGGCTTTTCTGGAGGCCATGGGAATGCGCACATGCATGGCATCGTCAGCAGGTTCGCGCCGTTTTCTTACAGGCGGGTGGATCATCGCGCTCGTCTTGGCGTCGCACGCCGGTCCGCCATTCCTCATTCCAGCTCAAGACGCAGCAGCCACCCGCCCCGGGGCCTCTGCGCCCGAAGACGAGGCGCGCGGCGCCGAATCACGTTTCGCAGCACACTTGGCGGCGGGTGAATTCGGACCGGCCATCGAGCTGGCACGCAACACTCATGCGGCAAGCCGGCGTGACACGATGTGGGCGGAGATCGCAAACGCGCAGCGGAACGCCGGGGCCCGCTATGCCGCCACGCATGCGGCGAGTTCGATTCAAGACCGCCAACTGCGGAACGCTGCGTTCGGCGGTTTCGGCCGCGAATCCGGTTCGTTGAGGAGCGGCAGCCGGGGAGGTGCAGCGCTGGCCGACTTCGACACCCTAATCGAACTGATTAAGACCACCGTGGCCCCGGACAGCTGGGACGATGCCGGGGGCGTTGGTGCTGCGGAGGCCTTTCCGACTGGCGTGCTCGTCGACACCGCAGGCACGCTGCGCCGTGGCGCACTCACGTCGCCGGTGACCGACGAGTCGCTGTTGCGAGTGCGGCGCAGCGCTCTCAGCTCAAGCGGAAATCGCGACGTGCGCCAGTCGTCTCATCTGCGGAAAGTGTCGCTGCCGCGACTCGAACGCGAGGTCCAGCGGCAGTGGGCTCTCGGTCGGCGTCCGGACGAGGCTATGCGGGCGCTCGCCGGTTTGTCGCGCATCCAGTACGTCATGGTGTTTCCCGAATCGGGCGACCTGGGGTTGGCAGGACCAGCGGGAGATTGGACCCGCGATCTCGAGGGCCGTCTCGTCGGACAGGAGACCGGCCAGCCCGTCGTGCAGCTGGACGACCTGGTCGTACTGCTCCGCCGGGAGTTGCAGGGGTCGCCTCCGTTCGGCTGTGCGATTACGCCGCGCCAGGAGAATCTCGCGGCTCTGCAGCAGTTCGTGGCGGAATCCGCTGTGCGATCGTTGCGGCCGGGTGAGCGAGCCGGATGGCTGGCGGAACTGCGGCGAAAGCTGGGTCTGCAGGATATCGAAGTCTTTGGCATCAACGCGCAGACTCGGCTGGCACGGGTGCTGGTGGAAGCAGACTATCGGATGAAGCTCGTGGGCATGGGCCTGGAGCCGGGCAC
>JBFWYF010000559.1:0-5412 GCA_050186685.1 Pirellulaceae bacterium | reverse complement strand
GCTACGGCTGGGGCGGCTGCCTGGCCTCGGCAACAGGCGCCGAGTCGCGGTTCGCTGTGACCAACAGTCGCGGCCAGTATGTCCACTGGATCGAACTCTATGATGCGGACGGTCGCCAGATCGACATGACCGACAGTGCCGCCAGTCCGTACTCACCGGTACATACCTGCGGGCGCTGCCACGACTACGAACAGATGGCGCACGGTTATCACTTTCAGGCCGCGACGGCGGCCGAGCGGGCGGGGCGGCCCGGCGAGCCGTGGGTCTGGGTGGATACCCGCACCGGCACGCAGCTGCCGCTTTCGTATCGAGGCTGGAAGGGCACCTATGACCCCCGGCAAGTGGGCATTTCCGACTGGGAGTTTCTGCTGCAATTCGGGCGGCATCTGCCCGGGCGACCCGACAGCGAAAAGACAACCGCGGCCATGGCGAGTGGCTCGGACGGGACAAGCTCGAGTGGTGACTCCGCGAATCCGGCCGCAGACCGTTGGCGGCTGGCGGGCCGGTCCGGAATCGATTGCATGTTCTGTCATGCGGCGCCCGGGACTTATAACCCCGAGGTCTGGCGGGACCAGATTGCACTGCAGAATTTCGCCTGGGCGCCGACCGCGGCCGCCGGGTTGGCCACCGTTACCGGCGCCGTCGCCGAGTTGCCCGATGACTTCGACCCGGCCGCAGCGTCGGCGAATGGCCCGGAGCTGCCCACAGTCCAATACGATGTGAGCCGGCTCCGAAGCGGAAACAAAATGTGGCTCGACATCGTGCGGACGCCGCCGAATTCGGCCTGCTATTACTGCCATACCCAGCGCCGGGTCGACGAGCCGACCTGGAATCACGACGAGGATGTCCATGTCCAGGCCGGAATGCAATGCGCCGATTGCCATCGCCATGACCTGGCGCATCACACGGTGCGAGGTTTCGAAGGGGAGTCACATCCGACGGGCGCGGCCGTTCACTCGTTGTCCTGCCGAGGGTGCCATGAAGGGTCCGCGTCGGCCGAAGCCGGCAGCGGGGGACGGCTGGGAGCGCCGCGCCCCCTGCATCGGGGGCTGCCTGCGTTGCACTTCGAGCGGCTGTCGTGCACCGCGTGTCACAGCGGACCTCGGCCCGACGAGGAAGCCCAGCGAATTCACACGGCACTGGCACATGGTCTCGGATTGCCCTCGCATGAGTACTCGGCCGAATCGCCGCCTGGCGTCGTGGCGCCGGTCTTCCTGCCCGAAGGCTCGCAGCTGTACCCGCATCGTGCCATGTGGCCGGCGTTCTGGGGCAAGATTGCGCGGGACGAAATTGTGCCGTTGCATCCGGAGTTCGTGAACGAAACGCTGCGGCGACTGTTCCGCATCCGCCGCGGTTCGACGTTCACCGAGGTCATGTCCGAAGCGCAGCTCACGGCGGAGGAAAAACAGGCGGTGCTCGGCGCCGACCGCCGTGCGGTGCCAGAAGCCGAATGGACTCCGGAGGAGCGCGGGGATTTGCGTGAACGGGAACTGGCCAAGGCGGTACCTGCCTTTCACAAGAAGCTGGCCGATGCCCTACGGCAACTCGGCGAGGCCACCCGCCAGACGCCCGGGGAACCGGTTTACGTGGCAGGAGGCAAGGCGTTCCGGCTGGCATGGGACGGCACGCTGGATGAGTTCGATCATCCGGGGGCACGGCCGTACGCCTGGAAACTGGCGCACGACGTCCGTCCAGCCCGCACGGCACTGGGCGCTCGCGGCTGCGTGGAATGTCACGCGGCGGGCACACCCCTGTTCCGGGGTCGCGTGGTTGCCTCCGGTCCCGCGCCCGACCTAACGCCTCCCCGACAGGCGATGTTCGAGCTGGCCGGTCTCGACGGTTTTCGGCTCGACGCCTGGAATCTATCGTTCCGGGGTCGGGCGGTGTTCAAGTATGTCGGCTTCGCAGCGATGGTGGTGACCGGCTGGCTGGCGCTCAGCCTGCTGCTGACGGCCTTCGACCGATCTTGGCCGTACGTGCCGTGGCACCCGGCGGTGTGGGGGCTGTACGTCGCCTTGCTAGCCAGTGTCGCAGCCCTCGCCCTCACGTCGGCAATTCCCCTGCTGCGCACGGGTGCCCTGCGCGGCTGGTGGCTGATGGCGCATATGAGCGCGGCCGGCGCGTTTGTCGTGTTCTTGCCGACCGTGGGAGCGGCGCTTTATGCTCAGCACCGCTCTCATGCGGCGGCATGGGGCGCACGCCCCCTGTCCGCTGCATCGCGGTTGACCTTCGGGTTGCTGCTGGGCAGCGGCTGGATCGTCGCGATGACAATGTTGGCGAGCATGCTGCCGTGGTTCGGCACCGAAGGTCTGTCGGGATTGCTGCAAGTGCATGTCATCAGCGGCATTGCCACGGCGGCGTTCGCGACGGCACATGCGTTGAGCGTCGGGCTGCAGGTCGCCGACGCGCGGGCCGCACGCCGAGCCAGCGGCTCGACTTGATCGGCAGAGCGAAAGACGAGTTCAACCGGGAATGATTTGAGGAGTGATCAGCATGGCACAACCAGCGCGCCTTTGGGGAAGCATGATGGCATTCGTCGCGGCTAGTTGGGCGATCTTGCCCATCCACGCCGCGGAGACCGCCGGGGCAGCTGTCCGATCGGGACTGCAAGTCGGCGAGCGGATTACCAGCATCTTCGAGCCGTTGAACGTGACAGGTCCGTTTCAGGGCGAGCGACACTGCCTGGTTTGCGAGAACGGCGTCAATCCAGTGGTCATGATCTTTGCGCGGGACATCAACCCGTCGCTGGAGAAGCTGCTGATTGAGGTGGATCGGGCGACCGCGAAGCACCAATCGCAACAGATGGGCAGCTTCCTCGTGCTGCTTGGCGGCAAGGACGAACAGTCGCAGCAGTTGAGCGAACTGGCACGACGGCACCAGCTGAAGCATATTGTGCTGAGCATGGACGAATTGGAGGGCCCCCCGGGGTTTGCCGTTGCGCCGAATGCCGAGTTCACGGCGATGCTGTACCGTGATTTCGAGGTCAAGGCCAACCATGCGTTCAGCGACGGCGGGTTGCCGGAGAAGAGTATTGCGGCAATCCTGGCCGATCTTCCGAAAATCCTCACGAACAAGTAGGTGACTTATGCTGCGTTCGCGGTCAGTCGTGATGTGGATGGTGGGACTGTGTACGGTCGCGTGGGCCGCGGCGGCGTCCGCTCAGTCGCTGCGCGAGACACTGAAGGACATCGACATTGCACCCCATTGGATCTACGACGACTTGCCGCGCGCCTTGGATCAGGCACGAGCGACGGGCAAGCCGTTGCTCGTCGTCTTGCGATGCGTCCCCTGTCCGCCAGGGCGCTCGCTCGACATGCAAGTGATGAAACCCGCTGGCGCACTCGCCGATTTGCAGCAGGAGTTTGTGTGCGTACGCGTCATCCAGACAAAGGGACTTGACCTCTCCCTGTTCCAGTATGATTTTGACATGTCCTGGTCGGCCGTTTTCATGAACGCGGACCGCATCATCTATGGCCGCTACGGCACCCGTTCGGCCGGAGGCCCGCAGTCGGACGAGCACCTCGCGATCGAATCGTTCACGAAAGCCACTCGGCTTGCTTTGGCCCTGCACCAGGGCTATCCGGGCAACAAGGACCAGCTACTAGGTAAATTGCCGAGCAAGGCACCCGACTACGCCCGCCCCGAGCTGACCCCCGGGCTGGAGGATCGAGCGGTCGGCGCCACGACTCGGCAGTCGTGCATTCATTGCCACATGGTGAAAGAGTACGCGCTGCGAGCCAAGTGGCAGGCCGGCACGCTCTCGCTGGCCGATCTATGGGTATACCCCATGCCAGAACAGATCGGCCTGACCATCGACGACCGGGACGGGCGGGTGGTGCGAGAAGTGACCTCCGGTTCGCCCGCAGCACAGGCGGGCTTCGAGAAAGGCGATGAACTGCTGCGATTGAATGGGCAGCCGCTGATCTCGGTAGCGGATATCCAGTGGGTGCTGCACAACGTGCCAGCCGACACGACACTCGACGCGACCGTGCGACGCAGCGGCGCAGACCGTAATCTACGCATCACGCTCGAGGGCAACTGGAAGAAGTCGGATATCGCCTGGCGAGCGTCCTCGTGGTACGGCCTGCGTCAGGGATTGAAGCTCGAGCCGCTCGCCGAAGCGGAGCGGGCCAGACACGGCCTGGAAGCGAGAACCATGGGCCTGTTGATCAAGGGCCTGTTCGGCAAAGGAGCCGCGCCGCTGAAAGCCGCAGGTCTCCGCGTCGGCGACGTGGTCGTGGCAATGGATGGGCAGAGCGACGAGTTGACCGAGGGCGAGTTCCTGACGCGACTGCGACTTGAGCACGGGCCTCGGGACGCTGTACGCTTGACGATCTTGCGAGATGGGCGGCGCCATGACAAATCGATCCCGTTGTGGTAGCCGCGGGGTCGGGGACGGGGGAATTTTGAAACGCAGAGCTCGCGGATTTTCACGGAGGGAAGAGGTGCGCGGCTCGCTCAGTCCGGATCCGGGTCAGGCGGCAGATCTCCCGAGGCAAGCTTGACCGCCTTACACGCACAGCCGCCGGATCTACGTTTTGCGTCGTTGATGGATATGGGCTTCGTTGTCATGCCAACTCGCCCCGCGCTCACGCCTTGTATCCGATTTCTGTTCGTCGGAATACGGGACTTGCACCCTCGAACTGTCAAACATGCTCGGCATACCAACAAAAAAAGGCCCCTGCTTGGTGAGCAGAGGCCTTTTCGGTTGTAAAAAATCCCGGCGATACCTACTTTCACGCTGTCGGCACTATCATCGGCTCGGAAAGCTTAACTACTGTGTTCGGGATGGGAACAGGTGTGACCTTTCCGATATGTTCACCGGGAAAAGCGGCACCGGGCGGTAAGGCCCGGTGCAACTGAGGTTGTTCGGTAGATGGCACTCCGACCCGCTAGGGGTCGTGTGCGTCTCGGTTAGAGAAGTCGCAGTTATCAGTATTTGTTAACTGATGACTGAAAACAAACCACTGATAACTCACGACTCGTAACAAGAGTCCTGAATATAAGTGGCCAAGCTTTCGCCCGTTAGTACCAGTAAGCTGAGCCATTTGCATGGCTTACACATCTGGCCTATCAACCTGGTCATCTTCCAGGGGGCTCTCGCGTCAATGCGCTTACGAAACCTTATCTTGGAGAGGGCTTCACGCTTAGATGCTTTCAGCGTTTATCCTTTCCGTACTTAGCTATCCAGCCGTGCCACTAGCGTGACAACTGGGACACCAGAGGTACGTCCTTCTAAATCCTCTCGTACTAAAGAAGAACCTCCGCAAGTTTCGTCCGCCCACGGCAGATAGGGACCGACCTGTCTCACGACGGTCTGAACCCAGCTCACGTACCACTTTCATTGGCGAACAGCCAAACCCTTGGGAGCTTCTTCACCCCCAGGATGTGATGAGCCGACATCGAGGTGCC
>JBFWYF010000558.1:0-5419 GCA_050186685.1 Pirellulaceae bacterium | reverse complement strand
CGCGGATTCACCTCGATCACCCGATCCTCGCCACCGTCGTCGGCTTCCCCCAGCACCAGGTCCATGCCGACATACCCCGTGGCGGATGGTAAGGCCGCCAGCGTGCGCTCGCCCAGGGCCGTTGCCCGCCGAGCCAGCCCGGGCGGCAACGGCAATTGCGTCCCCAGATAGCGGAACGCCCCCTCGTCACTCAACAGCTGCCGGGCGGGGACGAGTGGATACGCCGAGCGGGGGCCGCTCAAGAATGCCACGCTGGCCGCGAGGCCAGGGCAGAATGGCTCCAGCCGCCAAGAACCGGCGGGGACGCCTGCCAGGTCCGCGGGCGATCGGAGCAACCGCACGTTCATCGACCCCGCGCCATCCAGGGGCTTGATGATCAGCGGCCACTCGCGGCCCGGGCACGATTCTCCTGGTTGCCACGTCCACCCGCGCACCGCGGGCACTCCCCGTGCCACCAGGTACTCGGCCGTCTCATGCTTGTTCGCCGTCAGCTCGACGAACTGGGGCGAAGGCGACAGCCGCTTCCCGCCCGCCTCGTCCACCCACCGTGCACGTTCCGCCAGGTACCCCGCAAATTCCGGAGCAATCACCAGCGTCCGATCGGTGCCGCGAGCCAGCTGCTCGAATGCCCGTCGCTCCGATGCCGCCGAATGGACGCTTATCACTTGTGCGACGGGCGCTGGACAGGGGGGGAGCCGCGCATCGCGCAGCATGACGACCCGGATCCCTGGCAGGGCCGCGAAGTCGTGCGCCAAGGCATTCCCCATGGCGGCGCCTTCGGCGTAGAGCGAACCCGCGGGCGGCTGCGCCGGATCGACGCTCCACCAGCCCCCTCCGGTCACGAACTCGTAGAGAAAAATGATCACGCGGACCGCAGCCGGCGCTCTAGAAGATGCCCAACTGATCGCGGGCCGCGTCCGTCATCTTGTCCGGCGTCCAAGGCGGATCCAGTACAATCTTCACCTCGACGTGTGCGACGTCCGGTAATTGCCCCAGCACCTGTTTGCTGTTGGCGATCAGCTGCGGGCCGGCGGGGCACATCGGGCTGGTCATCGTCATCTCGATCTTGACCTGCTGCTTGCCATCTTCGGCGGACTCCAGGTCGACGTTGTAGATCAAACCCAGATCCACGATGTTGACGAACAGCTCCGGATCGATGACTTTCTTCAGTTCCTCGCGGATGATGTCTTCGGATAGGGCCATGGATTCCTCCGGATCAATCGCGCAGGCGCACCCAAACCTCGTCGCCTCGAAGCTGGACTTCGTGGGCGACCGTGTCCTCGGTGGCCGGCATCGTCAACGCCTTGCCGCTCTGCACATCGAAGCGGGCACCGTGGCGGGGGCAAGCCAGCTCCAAGCCACACAGGCGGCCATTTCCCAGGGGCCCGCCGTCATGCGTACACACGTCGTCGATGCAGTAGAACCGGCCACCCACGTGGACCAGGACCACCATCCGGTCGTCCACCTCGACGGTGATCTTGCCTGGATCGGGGACTTCGGCCACCCCGGCGGCCTTGATGAAGTCGGACATGGATGCTCGTGGTTGCTGGCAAAATCCCTATGCGTACTCGCGCACCCGCCGCGCGATGGCATTGCCCAACGCCTCGCGCACACTCTCGATCGTGATGCGATCGTACACCTGCTGGAAAAATCCCGTCACAATCATCCGAATGGCTTCCTGCCGCGTGAAACCGCGGCATCGGGCGTAGAAGATCAGCTCTTCGTCCACTCGCCCCGACGTCGCGCCGTGCGTGCACCGCACGTCGTCGGCCTGGATTTCGAGACCTGGGATCGAATCCGCGCGGGACGCCGACGACAACAACAGATTGTCGTTCCGCTGGTAGCCATCCGTCTTGACGGCTCCCGGATCGACTTTGATCATGCCGCGCCACACCGTACGCGACCGGTCCTGCAGCGCCGCCTTGTACAAGAAATCGCTGCGGCACTGGGGGGCCGCATGGTGCTGAAGGGTATTGTAGGTCAGGTGCTGACGCCCCTCGGTGAACATCGTGCCATTCACCTGACAGCTTGCGCCGGGCTCCGCCAGGACCACGTGTTGATCGACTTTGGCCAGCTTGGCCCCCATCGCGCCCAGCGTCCATTGCAGCGTCGCGTCACGCTGGACAATCGCCTTCTGATGCGCGAAGTGCCACACGCCCATCCCCCAGTTCTGGAGATTGACGTAACGCAGATTCGAACCTGGCCGAAGCAGCAGCTGAATCGAACCGCAATGAAAGCCTTGTGTGTCTTCGGTGGGACTGGCGGTTTCCGACAGCACGGTGGCCTCCGCGCCCTCCTCGAGAACCACCAGCGTGTGCGCCAGGTCACTGCCCCCGTCGGCGATCACCGACAGAGCATGCACCGGTTCCGACACGACCACGCCGCGGGGGACGTACAGCACGTGCCCGCCACTCCAGAACGCCGTGTGCAGGGCCGCGAACCGGTCTCGCCAGGGATCGCTGGCGCGATTCAGCAAGAAGGGCCGCAGCAGATCGCCGTGCTCCACGACCATCTCGTCCAACGTCCCGAACAACACCCCGCGCTGCCGCCACCGCTCGGACAGATGAGCGGTCAACGGCTGACCATTCACAGCCACACTGTGACCGCCGAGTTGCACGCCTGCGGTCAGCAACCCCGCCACATCCACGTGCGGCATTGCGCCGAGCGCGACCCCAAACCGCGCGAGCTTGAACGGACGCAGATCCGTGCGCAGCCACTCCTCCTGATTGGAGGCCGGCCAATCCTGAGTTTCAAATTGACGCCACGCCTGGCGGCGCAAATCGGTCAGCCATGCCGGCTCGGTGCGGCTATCGAGAAACGCCTCGAACCCGGCCGACGTGAACTCCACGGGGGTAGCCATATCAATCGTCATAGTCACTGCATCATCGTCGCAGGGCGTCGTTGTCGGAGTACGGAATGTTGTCGGAGTGCGGATTACCGTGTGTCAGCTCCCTGACGCCCCGGACGTGCGGGTGTCCAGAGAAAGAGTTGCTGTGGCAGTCCTCAGCCGACCGAACCTTCCATCTGCAGCTGAATCAACCGGTTCAACTCCACCGCGTACTCCATGGGCAGCTCTTTCACCAGCGGTTCGATGAACCCGTTCACGATCATCGTGCTGGCTTCTGCTTCGCTCAGTCCGCGGCTCATCAGGTAGAACAGCTGCTCCTCGCCGATGCGCGATACGCTGGCTTCATGCCCCACCGATACGTCCTGCTCCGCGATCTCGATGTACGGGTAGGTGTCACTTTCGCTCTTAGGATCGAGGATCAGCGCGTCGCAGACGACGTTCGACCGGGAGCCGTTCGCCCCTTTCTCGATCCGCACGAGCCCGCGATAGCTGCTGCGCCCGCCGTTCTTGGAAATGGACTTCGAGACAATCTGGCCCGTGGTATTCGGGGCGCAGTGCACGAGCTTCGCGCCGGCATCCTGATGCTGGCCGTGCCCCGCGAACGCGATCGAGAGAATCTCGCCCCGCGCCCCGGGCTCCATCATGTACACGGCCGGATACTTCATGGTGAGGCGGCTGCCCAGGTTGCCGTCGATCCACTCCATCGTGGCATTCGCATAAGCGACGGCCCGCTTCGTGACGAGGTTGTAGATGTTGTTGGCCCAGTTCTGGATCGTGGTGTACCGGCACCGCCCGCCTCGCTTGACGATGATCTCGACAACCGCCGAATGCAGGCTCTCGGAACTGTACATCGGGGCGGTGCAGCCCTCGACGTAGTGCACCGATGCTCCTTCGTCGACAATGATCAGCGTCCGCTCAAACTGCCCCATCCGCTCGGCATTGATCCGGAAGTAAGCCTGCAGAGGGAACTCGATATTCACGCCCGGCGGGACGTAGATGAACGAGCCACCCGACCAGACGGCCGAATTCAAAGCGGCAAACTTGTTGTCTTCGGGAGGAATGATGGTTCCAAAATACTCTTTGAAGAGTTCGGGATGTTCCCGTACCGCGGAATCGGTGTCGGTGAACAGCACTCCTTTGACCGCCAGGTCTTCCTTCAACGAGCCGTAAACAACTTCGCTCTCGAACTGCGCTTTCACGCCAGCGAGGAACTTGCGCTCGGCTTCAGGAATGCCCAGCTTGTCGAAAGTCTCTTTGATCTCTTTGGGGACATCTTCCCACGTTCGCCCCTGATGATCGGTGGGCTTGAGATAGTAGTAGATATCCTGGAAATCGATATCGATGTTGCCGCCCCAGCGCGGCATCGGCTTCGACTCGAAAATGTCGAGGCTGCGCAGCCGAAACTCGCGCATCCATTCCGGCTCGTTCTTCATCGCGGAGATTTCCGACACGATCTCCCGATTCAGACCCTTACGGGCCTTGAACACGGGCGACGCGTCCGTATGGAAATCGTACTTGTTGATTTCCCCGACTGGATCCGCAGATGTTTCGGTCAACAGTTCAGATGCCATCGTCAGCGTCCCCCCTCCCAATCACCAATGTCATCGTTCTCAGACGGCTTCGGCGGACTCGGTCTCTTGCTTGAGCAGCACTTCGTTGTCGGCATCGGCGTCGGGATAGGCCTGCCGAATACGGTCGTATCCTCGCGTGTGCAGTTCATGGGCGAGCTCGACTCCTCCCGTCTCCACAATCCGCCCGCCGAGCATTACATGTGTGAACTCCGGCGGATTGTGTTCGAGCAGCTTGTCGTGATGCGTGATGATCAGCAATCCGACCTTGGCGCGGCCGATCTCCGCAATGCTCTCGCTGGCCAGACGCACGGCATCCGCATCGAGCCCGCTGTCGGTTTCATCCAGGATCGCGAACTTAGGCTGCAGCATCGCAAACTGCAGGATCTCGGCCCGTTTCATTTCGCCGCCCGAGAAGCCGTCGTTCACATACCGCCGCGCGAACGCGACGTCCATCCGCAGCTGTTCCATCTTCGCCTTCAGTTCCCTGCGGAACTGGCTCATCGGCAGCAATTCCTCGCCCTCCTTGCGTTCCGGCCGACGCACATTCGTCGTCGCGTGCCGCAGGAACGCGTGCAGCTCGACTCCCGGAATCGCCACCGGTCGCTGGAACGCCATGAACAGTCCCGCCCGCGCCCGCTGGTCCGGCGACCAGGCCGTGATGTCCTCGCCGTTCAACTCGATGCTGCCCTGCGTGATCTCGTACTTGGGATGCCCCATGATCGCCAGGCCCAACGTGCTCTTGCCCGATCCGTTCGGCCCCATCAACGCGTGCGTCTCGCCCCGCCGCATCGTCAACCGAACCCCTCGCAGAATGGGCTTGCCTTCGACGGCCACGGCCAAGTCGTTGATTACTAAAGTATCCGTCATCGTGTCAGCCTGTGATCGGGGTCCGTCGATACCCTGCGCTTGTCAGCAAGCTGCGGCAGACCCCCTTGCCGCAGCCGTCCCGGGCCTGCGTCAGCCCGTGATTTTCTGGTGATCAATCAGAGGGTGCCCGTCG
>JBFWYF010000557.1:0-5427 GCA_050186685.1 Pirellulaceae bacterium | reverse complement strand
CCGAAGCCCCCGGGAACGCAGGATTCTAAGGGATCAAGAGACTTGGACGTTGAAATTGTCCAGCCGCCGACCTTGTACCTTGTGCCGCAGGGTAGCGTGAACCCGTTGCAGGTGCGTCCGCTGATCACCACAGCCCCAGCGGCGAGTGGCACGGTGATTGTGCAGCGATCCGACGTAGAAAAGCGTCTGGAGGGACTGACGCGCGGCGTCGAAACGCTACAGAAGCAAATGGGCGAATTGACCGCCGAGCTCAAGAAGCTGTCCGAGCAACTGGCGAAATAGCCCGCCTGACACGCCCTGTATCCTCTGCGTCCATCTGCGTTTCCTGCATTTCCTGCGTCTCGTGAGCAAGAAACAGCGGAGCCGACGGACCCGCGCTCCGACGGGTCCTGCGGCTCCGGGAAGTGACGTTCAGTCGTCGTCCTCGATCTGAATGACGGCCGTCTTCTGCGATCCCAACAGCCCGCCGCCAGTGGCAGTGCTGAGTGTCAGGCCCACGGTGCGGGATGCCTGGCGAACGCGGTTGTTGATCAGCGGGACGTCAAAGTACTTGGTGGTCTCGCCGTCCGCGAACGTCAGGACGCCGCTTACAGGCCGATAGTGGCTGTTTGGCACAGCGGTTCCGCCGCCGGTCGCATACGAGACGCTGACCGTACCCACGTAACCGTCGGTACGCGTCACATAGACTCGGACGTAGCCCCAGTTTTCGCGCGTCGAATAAACCGCTTTGTGGAACTGGAAGACACCCGGCGCGTTGATCTCGTCGTCCCGCACCGACACCGTCGACACGGGATAAGCGCCAAGCTCAGCGCCGATCGGATCGCTCAGTTCCAGCATGAAGTTTTCGGTGGCTTCGAGGACTTTGTCGTTGACCAGCGGTACATCAATCCGCAGTTGGCGAACTCCGGGCTGGAATGTCAGCGTGCCCGTGCGTGCCTGGTAGTCGCTGCCGGCTCGAGCGGAGCCGTCGCGTGTGGCATAACGCACGGAGGCCGACCTTGTGAGATCGCCGCTGCGGACGATGTACAAGGAACGGTAGCCGTAGTCTTCACGCGTATCGTACTGCGAGCGATCCAGGCTGATCTGGCTGGCCGCGGGCGGCGGCGGTGGCGGATCGTCGTTATCCAGGATTGTGCCGGTCGTGGTCGCCGGCACGCCCAAGGTCGCTCCACCGGCCGGGTTACTCAACAGCACGTTGAACGTCTCGTCGGTTTCGACATCCGAGTCGTTGACCATGCCGACCGTGATAGTGCGAAGTGACGCATCGCCGTCGGCCCAGGAGAGAGTGCCAAGCATCGCCTGGTAGTCCTGCCCTGCGAAGGCAGTGCCGTCCTGCGTGGCGTAGTCGACCGTGACCGCGCCGGAGCTGCCCCCCGTGCGCGTGACGGTTATCTGCACAGCTCCTGCCTGTTCCGTGGCGACGTATTGCGCGGCGCCGAACTGGATGCGACCGGGCAACGCTTCGGGAACAGTGCCACCCGACCAGAGTCCACCACCGAAGGTGGTAACCCAGACCTGGCTGGGATCATAGGGGTTGTACAAGACCCGCATGGGCTGCTGGAAGGAAAACCCGGCCACGGGTGTGAATAGGGGTGAGGGATCTCGCAATCGGTCGGTGTACCACAGTCCGTCGACCTCCGTGGTGAGATACGCTTCGTTGGGATTGGTCGGACTAACGGTGACGGAGTTAACGCGGTCCAGGGCGCTGATTCGGGTCCAACTCAATCCCCGGTCGGTGGTGCGATACAGGCCGCCCAGCCCATTCGGAGCGCCTCCCCAGCCGCTGAAGACGGATGCGTACCACGTATTTTGCTGTGCGTCGTGGGGATCGATCACCACGTCTTTCGTCCAGTACCGCATGCCCGCATGGCTGCGGTCTTGCCAGATCTGTCCGCCATCCGTGCTCACGAAGACACCACTCGAGGCGGTGAAGGCCAGCGGGGAACCGGCCCGGCGCCCCGAGTAGCTGGCCACGAGCGTTCCATCGTGGAGCACGCGGAGGTTGTAGGCATGCCCTTCAGTTCGCGGCGGCGCGGCCAGCCGGCGCCACGTCGAGGCCGCTCCGTTCTGGATATCGTCGGAGACGTAGATTCCGCCGTCCGTGCGATGCGCCACCGAAGCATACAGCCGATTGGGGTGCTGGGGGTCGAGTTCGACCCAGCTCACGACGTGGCCGAAATCATGAAGCGTCTGCCAGGTCGTGCCCTGGTTCGTCGAATAGAGGACGCGCCCTGATCCGCCGTCGATGCTGCTGTCGGTCAGGTGGGTGCTCTGATACAGATCGTGGACTGTGGCGGTGGCCGCGTACAGCGTTCCCGATGGGTGCACGACGGACCGGTACATCGAATTCTGGGTGTGCCCCGTATAGTTGAACGACCAGGAAAGGCCGCCATCGGAACTGATAACGCCGCGAATGTCGCTGTAGGCGCCGACGAGCCGCGAGGCGCTGGCCCAGGCAAGGTCCCAGGTGGAGGTGTTGTCTAAACCGCTGGACCGGTAGGATTCGGCCAGCGAAATCGAGGTGCCCGGCGCGTTGCGGTCTGCCGGTACTACCGTTAACGCCTCCCAGCTGGTCCCGCCGTTGCGACTGAGATATGCGAAGCCGTAATCGGTGAAGACCACTTGTGACGGGTCGAGGGCGGAGACAGTGAAGCCGAGTGCATTTTCGCCGTAGGACCAGCCGCGCACGCCACCGTCGCCCGCCCACGCGGTCGCCACGTTGGCATTCCCCGCGGTAAGCAGCACGCTCTGCCAGGTGTTGCCACCGTCGGTGCTGCGGAAAACGGTGGGACGCGAGGCGTTGCTCCCGCCCGATACATACACGGAATCGACGTCGTTCAAGGCCGCAGCGACGAAGAAGGGCGTGGCACCGCTCGTCAGTCCGCTGGTCGAGGCGCGCCATGCGGTCTGGCCGGCGTCGATCGTGTAGATGCCGCGGAAGCCGCCGTGCTCCCAGCCCTGGACGCCGCCATAGACGTCGCCGGCTGCCGCCGTGACCGCCCAGAAGCGCGTGGTGCCATTTTCGGCGGCACCCGCAAACGACACGATGCGCTGGTCGGTCGGGATACCACTCCACGGGGCAACCTGAAACGATCCATCGTTGTTCGTCGAGACCAATACACCCTGATTGGTTCCGACAAAGATCGCATTGCCGTCGAAGAACGCGCCACCCAGATGCAGACCGTCGCTGGCTGACGTGGAAAAGCGCAGTTGGAATGTCGCGCCGCCGTCGGTGGAAATCCACAGCCGCCGATAGTCGCTGATCAACAGCCGCTGCGGGTTGCGGTAATCGACGAGCAGCGAAATGGCCTCTCCGCTGGTGGGATCGGCGGACAGCGGGGTCCAGGTGTGACCGCCGTCCGTCGACCTGGCCGGGCGGACCACATCACCGCCCTGGGCATAATCCAAAGCGTACCGGAGGGCGGGATCGACCGTGAAGTGAACGCGGGCATTGTTGGATCCGTGCAGTTCCCGGTGATCGACCGTATCCCAATCGGTGCCCGCGTCGGTCGTATGGAACACCTGTCCCATGTCCGACGCAATGTAGATTTCACTCGGGTTGGAGGGATTGATGCTTGGCGAGAATAGCGCTCCGCCTCCTCCCGCGCCGCGCGGCTGCCAATCTTGAATGGCGGCCATAGCCAGACGCGGTTCGAGTTGTTCCAGCGCCCCGCGCCGGCGCGCAAGACCATTCGCACGGTGAACGAGGTGCCGCCGAATTCCGTGGGCCCGATTCCACATCGTAGAGTCCTCCTGGGTGACAGCGTGGCAGTGTCAGAGCGATCCGCCCTTCGGCCGACACCTGTGGGGCGCAGGGACTGCAAGATCCGGCCAGCGCGGCGTGCGACGACGGATGCTCGCAGAAGACAACGAAGGGACTCTGACGGACGAACACGGGAAGAAGGCGAGGATTGACGGGACGGAAGCGTCGCGTTCTCTGTCAGCGCTGCAGAACGGCGATTCGGCGTGGAATCAGGCCGAAAACGGGACGAGACTTGCTTCCGTCAATCCCGAGTTGGGGACTACTATATCGAGGGAAACGCGGTTTGACCAGCGAGTTTCCTCGGCGATCCCGGAGGCTGTCCGGCCGTGCACCGCAGCATATAGTTTGTGTGCTAAGCTGTGCGGGCCGTGCGGCTTCACCGATACGCCACTTGAACCAGGAATCCCAAATGCCTCGATTATCTCGTACGACGCTGCGCGGGCTGGCGATAGCCGCGAGCCTGGTGGCAGGATTGACTTCAGGATTGACCGCCCAGGATAGGGGAGACGATAAGCCGATGAGCGCGATGTTGCGACCTTGGACGGGCCCTTACGGGGGCGTGCCCCCGTGGGACCAGGTCCGTCCGGAAGAGTTTATCAAGGCCTATGACGAAGCAATTGCGTTGGCCGAGAAGGATGTGGCAGCCATCGTCGACCATCCTGCGCCGGCGGATTTTGAGAACACGATAGTTGCCATGGAGAAGGCCGGCCGCGCCTTGGACCGGTTGCACGCACTGTTTGGCGTCCATTCGTCGAACTTGAACGTTGGACCTCTGCCCGATATCGAGCGGGTCGTCGTACCGAAGGTCGCGGAATACGAGGACCGAGTGACGCAGAACGAAAAACTGTTCGCGCGTATCGAAGCGGTCTACCAGAGTGACGAACTCAAGAACCGAACGCTCGCCGAACGGCGACTGGTCGAGGATCGTTACAAAGACTTCGTCCGGCGCGGCGCCAAACTCAATGCGGCCGACAAGGCGAAACTGACCCAGATCAATCAGCGTCTGGCCAGCCTGTTCACCGACTTCAGCCAGAACGTGCTGGCGGATGAACAGAACTACGTCACGTGGATTGAACGGCGTGAAGACCTCGCCGGCCTGCCCGAGAGCATCGTGGTGGCGATGGCCGCGGCGGCGAAAGACCGAGGCAAGGAAGGCCAGTGGGCCGTCACGAATACGCGGTCCTCCATGGATCCGTTTCTCACTTATGCAAGCAATCGGCGACTGCGTGAACAAGTCTGGCGGACCTACTACAACCGGGGAGACAATGGTGATAAGTACGATACGAACGCGCTGATCGCGGAAATAGTCCGGCTGCGCGCAGCCCGCGCCAAGCTGCTCGGATTCCAATCGCACGCGCACTGGCGGCTCGATCCTCAGATGGCGAAGACGCCGGACGCCACGATGGATCTCATGATGCGCGTCTGGCCCAAAGCAGTTGCACGCGTACGCGAAGAAGTAGCCGACATGCAGGAAATCGCCGACGCGGAGAAAGCGGGCATCACCATCGAACCGTGGGACTATCGCTACTACGCGGAGAAGGTCCGTAAAGCGAAGTACGACTTGGACTTCAACCAGGTCAAACCATACCTGCAGCTTGAGAAACTCCGCGAGGGCATGATGTGGGCGGCCGGCGAGCTGTACGGGCTCCGGTTCCGCCCGGTCC
>JBFWYF010000556.1:0-5434 GCA_050186685.1 Pirellulaceae bacterium | reverse complement strand
AGGGGCCCAAAATGTCAGCATTCGCCACGCTCCTCGCTGGATGTACCTGAGAGAACATTATCAGCGGGAGACAGAGACAGCGTCAATCGCGAGTGGCCCGTCGGCTTTCCCCTTTTCTGGCGAAACGGGCTACGAGAGTGACCGAGCCGTTCGGGCCACTCGGGGCGGGCTCTTCTCTCAGGCGCTCTGTCGCAGCTGGGACTCATGCAGCCGCTGGTAGAGCGCGCAGCGGCTCATCAGTTCCTGATGAGTGCCGATATCCACGATCCGGCCGCCGTCCATGACGACGATACGATGAGCCAGGGTCAGCGTGGACTGGCGATGCGTGATCATGATGGCCGTGCGGTCGCGGACGAACTCGGCCAGCGCCTTATGGATCAGCTGCTCGCTTTCCAGGTCGATCTGGCTGGTCGCTTCGTCCAGGATCAGGATCTCGGGATCTCTCAGAATAGCCCGAGCCAACGCGATGCGCTGGCGCTGCCCGCCGGACAGCCGCGAGCCAGCTTGACCGACGACCGTCTCGTAACCGTCGCTCAGCTTTTCAAGGATGAATCGGTCGGCATGGGCCTTCTTGGCCGCCGCGACGACGCGATCCTCGGAGGCTTGCGGATCGCCGTAACGGATATTGTTGGCCACGGTGTCGTTGAACAGATGCGTGGTCTGGGACACGATGCCTATCCGCTCGCGCAGCTCGCGCATCCTCATCTCCCTGAGGTCGACCTGATCGAGCCGGATCGCCCCCGACACAGGCTCGTAGAAGCGGAGCAGCAGATTGATCAGGGTTGTCTTACCGCAGCCATTTGGCCCGACAATCGCAATGGTCTCGCCGAACGGAATAGACAACGAAACGTCTCGCAGCACCGGCTGTCCGGGCTGGTAATGGAACGAGACGTTTTCGATGATCAGCCTCGCGTGCGGCCGGGCAGGTATACAAGGCTGTTTGGGATCGACGATCGTGGGCTCGCGATCCAGAATCGGAAAGAGTCGCTCCGCGGCCGCGGCGCCATTGGCGATCACGCTGAACACGTCCGACATTTTGCGAGCGGGGTCCGCCACACCCGCGAGCATTCCAAAAAACAGTAACAGATCCGTGGACGACAAGGGCGCCGAGCACATCGTGATACCGAGTATGGTCGTCTCGCCGGTGAGCACGAGATAGGATCCTGTGACCAGCGCCAGGGACACGACTCCCACCCCAAATAGTTCCGTAACCGGCTTGGTGAGCGACGTGTACAGGCACACCCGCATCGAGATCTGATAAATCGACTTGGTCGTCTCGTGAAACCGGGCCCGCTCGAACTGTTCCATGGTGAAAGCCTTCACCGTAGGCAGACCGGTGAAAGTTTCCGTCAGGCGATTGAACAGGGTGGCAACCTCGGCCAGGCTCTTCCGGCTATTCCGCTTCAGCGATTTCGACAGCCACTTCATCAGGAACAGGCAGGGAGGTGCGATCATCATCGAGACGAGCAGCAGTTGCCACGACATGTATGCCGCGCCGGCCAGGCAAGCGACCATCCGCAATGGTTCCCGAATCGCCTTGCCGATCAGGTTGTTCAAGCCGACGGCCAGGCATGCAATGTCGTTCGTGAAGCTGGCGAGCAATTCGCTGCTGGAATACTTGCCAAAGGACGCCGCGTCCAGCCGCAGCGTTTGCCGATAGAACTGCTTGCGCAAATCAAAAATCACCAGCTGGACCAGACGTTCCACAAACAGCATGTTGGCGACGAAACACAGGTCCTTCAGCAAGGATCCCAGCAGCAGCGCGGCAATCAGCCAGAGGACGGTGCGGAAGGGCGAAGACGGCGTGTAAGCCTTGACCCAGGGCTCGAGCCACTGCAGGAATCGTAACTGCTTGACCGCGTTGGCATGCGCATCCGACCAGGCACGATCGCCAACAGCCGACTCGGAGGCAGGCCGTTGGTTCTCGAGTTCAGCGACTGCCGCCTCGGAGTCGGCGACCTTCTTTTCGACCCAGTGGTGAATCGTCTTGCCATGGACCACGACCTCGATGAACGGGTAGACGACGCTGATGTTCGTCCCCCACAACACGCCTACCAAGAGCGCCGTGACCGCGACGCTGGTCAGCGTGAAGCGATAGCGCAGCGACAGGAGAAAGACTCGCAGCAATCCATTCATGCGAAACGTCCGAGAGAAATCGATGGTCAAGCAGCCTGGCGGTCCTGCGGTCGGACCCGGGCGCGGTTCAGGGCTGATTCGAGGATATTGGTCGTCGAGACTCCGTCGACGACGCCTGTCACGCACACCGTGCCGCCATAAGACTGCACGATCTCGTGCCCCACGACTTCCTCGATCCGGTACGTCCCACCCTTCACCAGAACGTCCGGACGTATGGCGCGGAGCAGGCCGTGGGGTGTGTCTTCCTCGAACACGACGACGTATCCGACACTGGACATGGCGGCCAGCATCTCGGCTCGTTCCTGTTCGCCGATGATGGGACGCTGGCTGCCCTTCAGCCGGCGCACGCTTTGGTCGCTGTTGACTCCGACGAACAGCACGTCGCCGCGTGCAGCGGCCTCCGACAACATGGCGACATGTCCCACATGCAGCAGATCGAAGCAGCCGTTTGTGAAGACCGTCTTTTCACCGCGCTGGCGATGCATGTCCGCCAGCCGTGCCGCTTCTTCGACCGTCACGATCTTATGACTCGGACATCGGCGCATGGCGAGCAGTTCATGGCGGATCTCGTCCTTCGTTATGACCGCCACGCCCACGCGCTGCACTTCCAGGCTGGCCGCGACATTGGCCAGCTGCACCGCCTCGGTGAGGGCCACGCCGCTCGCGATGCAATAACCCAACACGGCGAGCACCATGTCACCGGCACCCGTGATGTCACATACATTGTGCGCGGCCGTGGGGAATACTGTCTCCGCTCCGTCCCGCTCGACCAATACGATGCCGTCGCGGTCCAGCGTTATCACGGCGTAATGCAGATCGAGCATCTCACACAGCCGCCGCCCCGCGCGGCACGCATCCGCGGGCCGACGGATCGTAATGCCGGAGGCTTGCTCCGCTTCCGACCGATTGGGCTTCAACACCGTGGCACCGCGGTACAGGTCGTAGCTCTTGCCGCACAGCGGATCGACCAGCACCGGCACTCCGGCCTGACGACTGGCGCGAATCGCCGCTTGCACCAGCCGCGGTGTGCACACACCTTTGGCATAGTCCGAGATCATCAACACGTCGTGATCGACTATCCGGGAACACAACCCCTTCAGCAGCTCATCTTCGATCCCGTGCGCGACGGGCTCCCGGCTCTCGCGGTCGACGCGCAACACCTGGCTCGGCGACCGCGACGCAGATGCCCCGAGAAACCGTTCCTTGACGGTTGTCTGCCGGCTGTCGTCCTCATGCAGCAGGCTGCCGTCGATTCCGACCCCGGTCAGGAGTCCTCGCACGCGGCGTCCGGCGTCGTCTGCTCCGATCACTCCCGCACACGATACGTTTGCGTGCAGGCCCCGCAACATGTGACAGACGTTGGCCGCTCCGCCGAGCAACGATTTCTGCTCGCGTACCCGCAAGACGATCACAGGCGCTTCGGCGCTGATCCGCTCGGCATGTCCTGTCGTATAGACATCCAGCATCAAGTCGCCCAGCACGAGTGCGCGGGGGGTGGCCGGGGATTCGAGAACCTGGATTAACCGTGTAGCATTCATGCAAGCACTTCCCTGAACTCGCGAGAGAGGTGGGAAGTGTAGCCATCGATCCCGCTCGGCAACAGATAAACTGGGTAAGCTTCGCCGAGGAAATAATTTCACGAGGCTCTGTTAGAAAACCTACCGGACTGATCGGAAAGCGGTTCATTCCGTCCCGTCTTCCGGTACTCCGGGAGAGGGCCAAGGGTTTGCTCTTTGTGCGTCCGCGGGCACTTGATATCGTCTGCCGCCCCTTGCCGGTGCCCCTGGACCTGTGAGTACCTTCCCATGTCCCGTTATCCGCTGTTTGATCGTTCTCGCCTCGAGCTGAAGTCGTTTCGGCAACGTGGTCACGATCTGACGCCAGACCAAGTCGCGCCGTTGACGCCGTCCCCTGGACGCTATGACCATCCCGATCTCGACCGGCTGGTAGAGGCGATCGTGACGGCGCGTCGACACGACCGCCCGGTGGTGCTGATGATGGGCGCCCATCCGATCAAGCTCGGCCTGTCGCGTTACTTGATCGATCTCATGCAGCGCCGGCTCGTGACCCATGTGGCCACGAACGGTGCCGGGGTAATCCACGACTTTGAATTGGCCTGGGGCGAGGGTACCAGCGAGGACGTCGCGAAGTGGATTCGTGTCGGCCAGTTCGGGCTGTGGCGGGAGACGAGTGGTCTGAACGAGATCGTGCGGGAGGCGGCCCGCCGAGGCGAAGGGCTGGGGGAGGCGGTGGGACGCTACATCTGCCAGGAAGGCCTGCCGTGCCGATCGCTGAGTCTGTGCGCGGCTGGCTACGAGTACGGTATCCCGGTGACATCGCACGTCAGCATGGGAAGTGACATCGTGCATGGTCAGCCGAATTGTGACGGAGCCTCGTTTGGCGCAGCGAGCCTGACAGATTTCCTGATCTTTGCGCACGCCGTTGAGCGGCTGGAGGGCGGCGTGTACTTGAACGTGGGCTCCGCGGTCACGGGACCGGAGGTTTACCTGAAAGCGCTGTCGATGGCTCGCAACGTGGCTCGGCAACAGGGCCGCGCGATATGCCGCTTCACGACCGCCGTCTTCGATTTGGTGGAACTGCCGGCCGATTTCCGCAAGGGTCCGCCGGACAAAAGCCATCCGCAGTACTATTACCGCCCGTGGAAGACGATTCTGGTACGCACGGTCGCGGACGGCGGGGAGAGCATGTATTTCGCGGGCGATCACCAGCGGACGATTCCCGAAATCTGGCAGCGCACCGTGCATCGGTGGCAGACGGTGGGGAGCGCCCGCCGTGCGGCTTGAAACGGCGAGGTCGCCCGTCCCGCGGACCGACCTTTCCCGGCAGACACCGCGGGCGGGTAGCGCGGTTCGGGCGTCCATCTGGGCGCCGCCCACTTAGCGGTTCTACGTGTGTAGCTACGCTCGTCAGAGCGTGGGCAGAGGGCATGCGGTCGGAGATCGTGGCCGGTGCGCCGCCCCCTCGCAGGTGAAAAGGGATACGGCCGGGCAAAAGGGGATACGGGCAGTCGCGAAGAACTTCGAGGCGAGGTTGGCTCAGGCGGCCGAGGGCGTGGCCGGAGCAGACTTCTCTGCGGACGGAAGTAATTGACGTACGGTATGGAAGACCATTTCGTCCGTCAGTTTTCGCATGCAGTCATGGTGCCCCAGCGGGCAGGCTCGTTTCGCGCAGGGACTGCAGGGCAGATCGAGACGCACGCAGATCTCGCGCGGGTTGTAGTACGTACTCCAGCGCGGGTCGGTCGGGCCGAACAACGTCACGGCCGGCACGTTGAAGG
>JBFWYF010000555.1:0-5434 GCA_050186685.1 Pirellulaceae bacterium | reverse complement strand
GGTATGTCGCCCAGTCTACTCTCGGCACGCCGTGAGAAGGTCTCGATCATGGTTGGGATGGAAAAGGGGGACGCGACTCTTAAATCCTTAGAAACCCCAGAGTTTTCGTTTGACGCGCGACGTCGTAGAAACGGCCAAGTATATTCCTCAAGAAAGCGTGGGATCTAAGAGTTGCGTCCCCTTTTTGGGCCCCTTCAGACCACTCGCCCCATTGTTTTCGTCGGCGATCGTATCCCGCAGGCCAGCATCTGGCTACGTCATCAGCCGTGTGACAGCTCCAATCTCGACTTTTACTGGTTTTGCTCGCTTCGGCGTTCCCCTTCTAAGCGCCTTGGATCTGACGAATGGCGCTCGCTTCGCGATCCGGTCTGGCTGTATGGAAAGGGCCGGATCAAACGCCGACAATCGTTCGCTTGTGTAAATCACGACTGATTTGCTGAGGGATTGGGGATGAGAGGATCGCCTTTCCTTGAGATACCAGAATCGCTGTGGGTTGTTAGCAACTCGCACGCGTTTGCTATCTGGGACCGATTTCCGGTGAGCCCGGGGCATGTGCTTGTCGTGGCTCGGCGGCTTGTGACCACTTGGTTCGACGCGGACCCGCAAGAGCAGGCGGCGGTTCTTGAACTGGTTAACGCAGTCAAGAAGCACCTCGATGCGACTCTGGCACCAAAACCCGACGGATACAATATCGGGTTCAACGCTGGGGAATCCGCCGGCCAGACGGTCATGCACCTGCACGTGCATGTCATCCCTCGCTACACAGGCGACGTCGAAGATCCTCGCGGTGGCGTCCGCTTCGTGATCCCGGACAAGGCCAATTACCTGCGTGTGCCCAGTATCGAGGTGCTCCCACGCTCCGCTCCACCAGAGGCAGACTCGCTGCAGTTGAGCACGGGCCATCCGGATTCACCTCTCTGGGACCAGCTTTCGTGGCGAATCGCCGGAGCACGCAGTGTGGACGTGCTCGCTTCTTTTGTTCAACTTTCAGGTTTGGACGTTATTGAGTCAACGCTGTTCGACGCCCTCCAGAACAACGCTCGCATACGGCTCCTTGTCAGCGACTACCTCTATATCTCGGACCCGCAGGCACTCGCACGGCTGTGCGGCTGGTGTGATTCTGCGAGCGAGGATCAGATCCCCGGAGATCTCGCCACCCGCCTGATCGAAATCGACAAGTTGCCCTCCGATCCGGCGTCATTTCACCCGAAGTCCTGGTACGTGGCGGACGATCAGGGTGGCCTGCTGTCGGTCGGCAGCAGCAATCTCTCGCGGCCGGCACTGGAAACCGGCATCGAATGGAATCTGTTATCGACGAGCCCCGGGCAGTCCGGTGTTCACGCGCAATTCATAGCTGCCTTCGACCGCCTCTGGGAACTGGCCTCGCCGCTGACCCAGGAGTTGGTCGATCGGTATGCCGCCAAGGCGAAGTCGTATCGCGCCGCGCACTTCGTGCCAGCGTCCGCTGACATACGGGAACCCCTCACGCCTCGCCTTTGGCAGATGCGGGCAATGAACGCCCTCCAGAGAATTCGCGATGCAGGATATCGGCGAGCACTCGTTGCGGTGGCGACGGGGATGGGAAAGACGTGGCTCGCAGCGTTCGACGCACAGCAGGTCGGCCATCAACTGCAACGGCGCCCGCGCGTGCTGATTGTGGCCCATCGTGCACACATCCTCGCACAGGCGGAAGCTGCCCTGTCGCAAGTTCTCGATCCGGAATTCGACGGAGCCCGGACCGCCTGGTATATCGGACCGCGGAGTGACCTTCAGGGCGAATTGGTTGTCGCGTCGATTCAGAAACTGTCTCGGCCGGAAGGCCTCGAACGTCTTTCAGCAGAACGATTCGACTACGTCGTCATCGACGAGGTGCATCACGCACACGCGCCGAGCTATCGTCGCGTCCTTGCCAGAGTTCAAGCTGACTTCATACTCGGACTCACCGCGACTCCGGAGCGGACGGACGGTGTCGACGTCGCGACGATCTTTGACGACAACTTGGCGTATCACGCGACAATTGGCGACGGGATTGCCGAAGAATCGCTTGTTCCGTTCCACTACATCGGCCTCAAGGATACGGTTGACTTCCGGCAGGTCCCCTGGAGAAACGGCCGTTTCGAACTTGAGGAACTCGAGCGGCGCGTCGCCCGCAGCGAACGAATGGAGCGACTGTGGACGGCCATGCAAGAGCACCCAGCGGAACGGACGATTCTGTTCTGCTGTTCTCGCCGTCATGCGACCTTCACCCGCGATTGGTTGCGTTCCAAGGGTGTCACGGCGTCGGCCGTGTTCTCCGGCGGCGGTGACAGCCGCGGGGAATCATTGCGGCAGTTGCGGCGTGGAAAGCTGGCATGTCTTTGCGTGGTCGACATGTTTAACGAGGGCCTGGACATTCCCGCCGTGGATAGGGTGATCATGCTGCGGCCCACCGAGTCAAAGATCATTTTTCTGCAGCAACTCGGACGAGGTTTACGGGCTACCGAAGGTAAGTCGCGGCTTCTCGTCCTTGACTTCGTGGGCAACCACAGGATCTTTGCGCAACGGCTGATCCACCTACTTTCGTTGAATGGGCAGGATGGCGGGTGGGGAACTTTGAAGCGTTGGCTGAAGGGCGAACCACCCCAGCTTCCCGAGCGCTGTCTGCTCGATGTTGAACTTGCCGCCCGCGACATGCTCAAGGAATTCATTCCTACAGGCGCCAAAGCGGGCATCGAAGCCTACCGTGCCATGCGGGATGAACTGGGTCGACGGCCCACTGCTTCGGAGCTTCTGGGGCGAGGTTACTTGCCGAAAGCTGTCAGCAAAGCAGCTGGTGACTGGTTTGCTTTTGTCGAGAGCGAAGGAGATCTAAGCGATGTCGAACGTGAAGTCGCGGCGAAGTTCCGCAACTGGCTGAAGACCGTGGAAACCACCAGCCTGAACAAGTCGTACAAAATGGTCGTCCTGCGCGTGTTGCTTGACCAGGGGCAACTCTTCAAGAGCGCCCACCTGCCGACATTCGCACTTCAGTGCCGCGGCTTCCTGCGGGACCATACCATTCTGCGGCGCGACCTCGAAGGGGATCGGCATGCGGTCGACCACGAGCACGCCGACGATAACTCGTGGGCAGCTTGGTGGACAAGATGGCCGATCAGTCGCTGGCTGGACGTGCAGAATGAGCAACGGTGGTTTCGGCTGAATGGCGATGAGTTCGCATTCCAGCACCGTTGTCCGGAAAGGTTGCAGGCTGTACTGGAGTCGTTCACGGAAGAACTTGTCGATTGGCGTCTGGCGGCGTATTCGAGAAGCCGAGGCCTTGTGGTCGGCGATTCAGGCGAAAGCACCTTCGAGGCCAAGGTCTCACATACGGGAGGCCGGCCGATTCTGTTTCTGCCGGAGAAATCCGAGCATCCGGGACGCCCCATGGGACCCACCAAAGTATGTCTACCCGATCGCTCCCCGTGGGAATTCAAGTTTGTCAAAGTGGCTTGCAATGTTGCCTGGCCCGTGGGGGAAACGAAAAACCAGCTCGGAGAGTTGCTTCGCGACTGGTTTGGACCCGACGCCGGGCTGCCGGGTACGGATTTCAAAGTGCGGTTCACGAGTCTCAACGGCGCGTGGCACGTGATTCCCCTTGGCGCGCGAACCATCGCAGGAGCACCGTCGTCGCCCCAGGAGGTCGAGTCGACACAAGTCATCGAATCCAACGTCGAGAAAGCTGCACAGTACAAGACGCATCTCCCGGTTTACGATCTGACCGTCGCGGCCGGTGGGTGGGGACCGGAGGGCGTGCCCGAAGTCGTTGGCTGGATGCGTGTGCCGGGCCACGGCCTTGCACCCGGGATGTTCGCAGCTCAGGTCTCGGGCCGCTCCATGGAGCCTCGGATTCGTGATGGCCAGTGGTGCGTGTTCCGACCTTGCCCCATCGGCTCACGACAAAATCGCCTGCTGCTCCTGCAGGTCAACACGCATCTGGACCCGGAGGAGGGAGGCCGGTACACCGTGAAACGCTACCACTCCACGAAACGGATCGACGAGGATGGCTGGCACCACCAGTCGATCGAACTCCAACCGTTGAATTCCGAGTATCCGACGATCCACATTCCGGCGGAAGTGGCGGAAGATATCCGGGTTATCGGGGAGTTTGTCAACGTGATACGTAATTCGTCTGAACTGACTCCCACGTAGCTGTCCCCAGACGCATTGTGCCTTCCCTTATCGCTGATCGCCAATGCCCGAGAACGCCTTGTTAGAATCACGTTCATGAAGCGAGCTTTCTGACGTGCGTACTCGATCGTCAGCATCTTCCTCTCCCTGCCGTCCGGAAATATGCGGTAGACCTCGACGACAAAGTGGTCATCGCCCGCGTGCTTTGTGACGTTCGATTATCTACTCAAGGAACTGACCCCATCCCACGTCCCGGTTCTTTTTTGGCGACGCCACCGCGTTCATGGCGCCGCTCGGGGCACACCGCCGCCGTGGACTCTCGGTCATCCCGCGGTATACTGTCCGAGAATCGAACGATCTCTTTCCCCCCCACTACTTGTACGTTAGTTGCTGGCCATGGCTCAAGTGCGCGAGTTGTCCGCGGCGGCCGAAGCGGGTGATCGGCAGGCCGGCAACAACCTGTTCCTGCTCGTCTACGACGATCTGCGGCGTCTCGCCGGGCACTACCTCACCGGCGAGAGACTGGGCCAGACTCTGCAGCCCACGGCCCTGGTCCACGAGGCGTATCTGCGGCTGGCGGGGGATGTCGTCGGCGAACCGGCGGGAGCCCATTGGGACGGTCGCGGTCACTTGTTCGCGGCCTGCGCTGAGGCCATGCGGCGCATCCTCGTCGAGGCGGCTCGCCGTAAGGCACGGCACAAGCGCGGGGGCAATCTGACCCGCGTGCCGCTCGACCCGGACCTGGTCGCCAGCCCGAAGCGGGCGGAGGAATTGCTCACCCTCGATGAGGCGCTGACCGACCTGGGGGCGGCGGAGCCCCGCGTCGCCAAGCTCGTCACCTTGCGGTACTTCGGAGGCCTGACGGTGGACGACGCGGCCGCCGCTCTCGGGGTCTCGCCGCGCACCGCGGCCGCCGACTGGGCCTACGCCCGGGCCTGGCTGCAAGCTCGCGTCGAGGGGGAGGAACGGGCCGAGTAGCATTGTTTTCGGCGACGTTGCAGATTCGGGCGACGAAAATCGCATGTAGGGAAGACCAATCATATTTAAGGAAGACGCTGCGCACTCCGAGGCCCCCATGACCGAACGCGAGATCTTCATCGAGGCCCTCACCCAGCCGCCTGCCGAGCGGGCGTCCTTCCTAAATCAGGCATGCGGCCCGGACGCTGCCCTGCGGCGGCGGTTGGAGCGGCTGCTGGTGCTGCACGACAACGGCTGCCCTTTCCTCGACCAGCCGGCGGCCGAACTGGCGACCGCCTCGACGCCGTGCGGCACGCCCGACTGCACGCTC
>JBFWYF010000554.1:0-5452 GCA_050186685.1 Pirellulaceae bacterium | reverse complement strand
GCAAGGCTGGGACCATCACCAGGATCTGAAGACGCGTTTGCCAGCGAGCGCTCGACGAGTCGATCGGCCCATGGCGGCACTGCTGGCCGACCTGAAACAACGCGACATGTTGCGGGATACGCTTGTCATCTGGGCCGGAGAGTTTGGCCGGACTCCGTACGCCCAATTCGATAACGGAAGGGATCACAATAATCGAGCGTTTACCATCTGGATGGCGGGCGGGGGCGTCAAGGCCGGCTTCCGGCATGGCACCACCGACGACCTGGGCCACGAGGGGCTGGCGGGCCGCGTTCATATCCACGACCTGCACGCGACCATTCTCCATCTGCTGGGACTGGATCACGAGCGGCTGACGTACCGCTACAGTGGCCGCGATTTCCGTTTGACGGACGTCAAAGGGAATGTCGTTCAGGATCTTCTCGCGTAGGAGCGACGCGGCGCTAACCGCTTCAGGGAGCGGGGTAGCCGCTGCAACGCGTGACGGCCGCTGCGGAGCCGCCGTTGCCTTGATCACGACTTTTTGTCGCACAAGTTTAAGTTGAGGGCAAGTCCCAGGTCTCCGCACTCCACGTCGTTACGCCGGTGTCCCCGTTTCCATCACGACTTCTTATTAGCCCCGGCGGCGCCTAAGATGGCGCCAGCGGCCTGCACCTAGTCGGTCGCGAATCACGCAAAGTCAAGGAACGTACCATGAGCCAGGATGTTGTGCGCGAGCCCGAATCGGCGGTATCGGTAAAAGCAAGCGGCGCAGCCGCGCCGGTCGCAGCGGAAGCACCTCACGCGGCTGCCACCGACCGGTGGCGCCTGCGCCTCTGGCCGGCGATTGTTATTGTGTTGATTCAGGTCGCCATGATGAAGCTGCCCATGGCGGTGGGGATCGAGAGCCCAATGACCATCTTTATGGGCATGATGTTCGGGCCCATCCTGGGCGTGCTGGGGTTAGCAGGATGGTGGCTGTTTGCCAGTCGTGTGACATGGGGCGATCGGCTGCTGGTGCTCGGGGCCTGGGCCATCGGAGCTGCGGGGGCATGGTTCTTCTGCCATCCGACCATGAACGTGCGTGGCATGGGTCTGATGATGGTCGCGCTTCCCGCCGTGTCGGTGATGTGGGTGATATGGCTGTTCGTGTCGATGGAAATGCCCTGGAATGTGCGGCGTTGGGGGTTGGTCGTTACGCTGCTGGGGACATGGACGTACTACTCGCTGGTACGCATCGATGGGATGTCGGGCAGTTTTGCGACGGCGCTCAGCTGGCGTTTCATGCCGACGGCCGAAGAAAAATTCCTGGCCGAGCAACCCGCAAGCGGCGCCGTGAGCCAGGCGCCAGCTGCGACGGATGCCGCGCCGCTCGTGGTGTCGTCCGCTGACTGGCCAGGGTTCCGCGGACCGGATGGCACGGGTCGCTATACGGGCGAGCCGATCCGCGTCGACTGGGAAGCATCGCCGCCGCAGGCTGTCTGGAAGCACGCGATCGGACCGGGATGGAGTTCGATGGCTGTAGTCGGGGACCTGCTGTTTACTCAGGAGCAGCGCGGCGAGGATGAGGCCATAGTCTGTTATGCGACTCGTTCGGGGGAGCAATTGTGGGCGTTTCAGGAGAAGTCGCGGTTCTTTGAGGTCGTTGCCGGCACAGGGCCGCGGGCCACGCCGACTTACCACGGCGGACGCATCTATGCCGTCAGCGCACTCGGGATGGTCCATTGCCTGGACGCGCGCAGCGGGGCGAAGATCTGGAGTTCACCGATGGTCACGGCGCCGAACGTCTCGACGCCTGAGTGGGGATATGCAAGCTCGCCGGTCATCGTCGGCTCCACCGTCGTCGTCCTGCCGGGCAAGCCGGAGGGACAGGCGGTGGTGGCGTTCGACAACGGCACGGGCCAGCGCCTATGGGCAGCTGGAGATGGCGACCACTCCTACACGTCCATTCAGCGGGCGACGTTCGGGGGGATCGAGCAGTTACTGGCGCTGACCAGTGCCGGCCTCATCGCTTTAAACCCATCCGACGGCGCGATTCTCTGGACGGATCCTTGGCCGGCCAACGGTGTGGCCCGCTGTGTCCAACCCTATGTGGACGGAGATACCGTGCTCATTTCGACGTATTTTGGCATCGGCTCCCGCAAGTTGCGGGTGAAGCACTCCGCAGGAAGCTGGTCGACGGAGTTGGTGTGGGAATCGAAGGACATGAAGCCCTACTTCAACGATCTCGTCGTACTCGACGGCTACGCATACGGATTCGACGGCAATATTTTCTGCTGCCTGGATCTCGAGACGGGCCAGCGCCAGTGGAAGGGGGGGCGATACGGAAACGGCCAGGTCCTGCTGTTGGAGCAGCAACGGAAGCTCCTCGTCCTGTCCGAGCAAGGGGAAGTAATCCTGTTGGATGCTGTACCGGAAGAGCGGCGGGAGGTGGCACGGTTCGCCGCCATCGACGGCAAGACCTGGAACCACCCCGTCGTGGCACATGGCAAGCTCTTTGTGCGCAACGGCGAGCAGATCGCGTGCTTCGACGTCGCCCCCGCATCGCGGCTGGCGGCCCGGGGGGCGCAGAGGAACAGGGACGGCCGGTAGCCCTCTCCGCGATCCCAGCGATCTCAGCGGGAACTTTCCGCCACCCCGGTGCAGATGAAGCGAGTCCCGCAGAGGCCGCAGGGGGCGCGGGGAGGACGAAGAACGGCCGGTAGCCGTCTCCGCGATCCCAACGATCTCAGCGGGAACTTTCCGCCACCCCGGTGCAGATGAAGCGTGTCCCGCAGAGGCCGCAGGGAGGACGACGAATAGCCTCGTCCTAGAACCGCCAACCCAGGCCCGCGTTGGAAAAGAAGTCGGGCGCGTCATGGTTAAGGCCCCAGCCGACGCGACAGCCGATCTCCAGGTTGGACGTGATCAGATAATGCCCGCCGGTGCTGAAAAAATGCTGCACGCTCTCGTCCTGCCGACCCTGAGTGAAAACTCCAAAGTACTCGACATGCGTCTTCCATCGCTCGCCGACAGGGATCTTGAGCACCGTCGACGGTGCCCACACATTAAAGTCGTCCTCCTCGAACTGCCCCGTGCTGTAGCGTACCGCGGAGTTCCACGTCCAACGATTTGGTAGCGTCCAACCAAAGACGTACGATGCTGAAAAATCGGAGTGAGTCAATTCACCGGTGGTGGGTGAATAGCCCTGCAATATGACGGCGCTTTGCGGCAGCCAGTTTTCTTGTCGGGAGAACCATAGTTTCATCCCGTAAAGCAGTCGGCTGGAACGCTCCAATTCCGGCTCGTCATCAAAGTCGCTCGGCACATTGCCGGACACCGGGCTTCCCGCGCCGCCGACTTCGTAGTTCCAGCCTACCCGCAATTCCAGCCAGTCATTGGCACCGTGACGAATCAGCAGCTCCGGAAAGCTGTGCGTGTCGGGCACCTGCCGATTATCGATAAAGGAATGAGCCGCCTCGAAAATCGTCTCTCCGAAGCCAGCCGTACTTGTCGCAGGCGTAAACGAATCGCGATCCGTTTCGATCTCGTCACGTTCTGCTGGCTCCGCCTCAGCAAGGGCGGGGGTCGCTGACTCCGTTTCCCATGGCGGGGCCTGAGCGCTCAGTGGCATGCAGGAGAATGCCATGCCGACTACGACGCCGAGGAACGCTAGGCGAAACACCATGAAAGGGCTCCGGTATCGCGACAAATCGATGATTCATCTCATTTGTCGACCGTCGTTTAAGGTCCCATCCAAGCGAATGGCAGAGTTTAGTGGGGGGAATCGCCCTGCGAATCTGGTTCTGGGGCTTAAGGGGAACTTAGCGGTCGCAGAAACCCTGCATTGGAAACCAATGGGGTGAGTGGGATCAACTCAAGTGCGGCCTACGGGGAATAGATGTCCTCCACAGATTCGCCCCTAGTGTCGACTGGCGCGGAAATTTCCCGCCGAGTGCGCTGAGAGCGCGGAGGTTGTGAGCGCTGCCGATTCGATTCTCTCGCGACCTCTGCGGGCCCTGCGGGTACTTCCCCCTGGAGCCAGATGCACGCCGATCGAGGCTACCTTGTGCAAGTGCCCTATTGGCGTAATACTTATTTCCGATTCCCCTGGGCGGGTGGCGAGCAATGCGCTGTCCTTTTCTGAAACTCCGACAGTGCCGATTCGCTCGCACGAGTCTTCATGTTGGGCTGCTCGCCTCGACCTCAGGAATTTCTCGACTGTCTTTGCGGACCGATTGTTTTTTGCTTTTTCGAGGTGCTTCCATGACGTTACGACTGAGATGGAGTTGGTTAGCTGCCGTGGTTGCGTGGGTAGGTTGCTGTCAATTCGCATATTACGCGGTTGCCCAGCAACCCAGAGCGGGCACAAAGCCCAACATTCTTGTCATCTGGGGTGATGATATCGGTACCTGGAATATCAGCCACAACAACCGTGGGATGATGGGCTACCGTACTCCAAACATTGATCGTATCGCGCGCGAAGGAGTGGCCTTTACCGACTACTACGGCCAGCAATCGTGTACCGCCGGCCGCGCCGCGTTCATTGGTGGCAACGTCCCGATCCGAACGGGAATGACCAAAGTGGGTATGCCCGCCGCTGCCGAAGGTTGGCAGAAGACCGATGTGACGCTGGCCACGGTCCTGAAGAGTTTGGGCTATGCCACAGGCCAGTTCGGTAAGAACCACCAGGGCGACCGCGACGAGCACTTGCCCACGATGCACGGGTTCGACGAGTTTTTCGGCAATCTGTACCACCTCAACGCGGAGGAGGAGCCGGAGAACCGCGACTATCCGGGAGACATGAAGCTCGCCAACGGCAAGACGTTCCGCGAACAATTCGGACCTCGGGGAGTGCTCCGGTGCAAGGCCGATGGCCGAGGCGGCCAAATCATCGAAGACACCGGACCCCTTACCAGAAAGCGAATGGAAACGGTCGACGACGAAACCATGGCCGCGGCCAAGGATTTCATCCAACGTCAGAAGAATGTGGGCAAGCCGTTCTATTGTTGGTGGAATGCCACGCGCATGCACTTCCGCACGCATGTGAAGGAAGCGAATAAAGGCATCTCCGGCAAGAGCGGCGACGAGTACCACGATGGTATGGTGGAGCACGACCGCCATGTGGGCGAACTGCTCAAACTGCTTGACGACCTCGGCCTGGCGAAGGACACGATCGTGGTTTATTCGACCGATAACGGTCCGCACTTCAACACTTGGCCCGATGCCGGCACGACGCCCTTCCGCGGCGAGAAGAACAGTAACTGGGAGGGAGCTTATCGTGTGCCCTGCTTCGCCCGCTGGCCCAGTCACTTTCTGGCGGGTGAGACGCTCAACGGCATTGTTTCCCATGAAGACTGGCTTCCAACGCTGGCCGCCGCGGCCGGCGTACCAGACATCAAGGAAAAGCTGCTTGCTGGCGTCGAGCTGAACGGTCGCCGTTACAGAAACTACATCGACGGCTACAACCAGCTGGACTACCTGAGCGGCAAAGCTA
>JBFWYF010000553.1:0-5456 GCA_050186685.1 Pirellulaceae bacterium | reverse complement strand
GCGGACGGGAATACGATGAAGACGGAACGAAGGCACGAACTCCAGACGAATAAGCTGGCGGATTGGACTGGCCATCAGATGGAGCAGTTGCGGCCGCATGGCAAGATGATACTGGGGGCAGCGATTCTGGGAACCGTGGTGATCGTCACGGCCATCGTGTTGATCAATGACAGTCATGCGGCCCAGGAGCAAGCTTGGAACGACTACTATCTGGCGCTCGGTGCCGGCGACCGTGATGCCTTGGCCAATGTGGCAAAGGCGCACGCGGGCACGGAAGTGGCCTGGTGGGCTCTCCAATCGCAAGCGGATATGGATCTCCCGAGCGGGATTGCAGCGCTCTATACGAATCGCAGTGATGCTCAGCGGGCGTTGGACGACGCTCAGGACGGCTATGAAGAGATACTGGCCAAGGCAGCTGATGGCGGGGAGATGCAGCGTCATGCTTTGCTAGGATTGGCCCAAGTGCATGAATCCCGGGCGAATTTGGACAAGGCCAGGGAGACGTACGAGAAGCTAATCAGCCAGTTTCCCGGCACGCCGGAGGCCAGTCAGGCTAGCCGACGTCTGGGCGAACTGAAGGATCCGCAAGTCGCCGGCTTTTACACTTGGTTCGATCGCCAGCAGCCTAAACCGGCAACTTCCTCGGCGTTCCCGAATCTGCCGGACCTGCCGGGGCTGCCCGGGAGCTTGCCTGCCCTACCGGACAACCTGACTGATCTACCGGATCGGCCGGACGGACCGCTGCTCCCGTCCTCGGATGCCGCCGCCACGCCGTCCTCGACGGTGCCCTCTTCGGCGGGGCCTTCGACCCCGGCCCCGAGTGCCCAGCCGCCGGCAGCACCCGGCGAGAAGGTGCTGACGCCCGAAAGTCCATCCGCTCCAACGTCGCCGACTGGCGGCGCGCCTAGTGCCTCGGCACCGGGTGGAGAGACGCCTGCGCCGACCTCTGCTGCACCCGCAGCCGATACGCCACCAGCCGGAGCGCCCCCAGCTGACACGCCCGCAGTCGGTGCGCCTCCGGCCGCGAAGCCGGCTTCCGAGACCGGAGCAGTGCCGGGTAGTCCGGAAAAATCGTCTCCCTGACGGCACATCATGGTGGTGCAGAAACTGTCGGCCGATCCCATCGAACTGCGGGTGCCTGCCGAGTTCGCGGGGTGGCGCGTTGATGCGTATCTGGCGAAGCAATTCCCCCAGTACAGTCGCAATCTGCTGAAGAAAGTGCTCGACGCGGGTGGCGTGGCGGTCGACGGGCTGGTGGCAAAACCCGCCTACAAGGTTCGCCCGGACATGCAGATCCGCGTGGTTTTGCCGGATTTGCCCCAGGAGGGACCGCGACCGGAGAATATTCCGCTGGATGTTCTCTATGAGGACGACGAGTTGGTCGCGATCAACAAGCCGGCCAACATGGTCGTACATCCGGCGCGAGGGCATTGGTCGGGAACGTTAACGGCGGCATTAGCCTTCCATTTCCGCCATCTCAGCAGCCTTGGAGGGCCGGCGCGGCCCGGGGTCGTGCATCGATTGGACCGTGAGACGAGTGGCGTCATCCTGATCGCGAAGAACGATCTCACGCATTTTTCTCTCACCTCGCAGTTTGCGAAACGCACGATTGAAAAGGAGTACCTGGCGATTGTCGTAGGGCGTCCCGAGCATGATCGGGACGTTATCGAAGCGCCGATTGGCGTCCATCCATACCAGCGCGAGAAGATGGCGATTCGTGCCGGGCACACGACAAGCCGGCCGGCGCGGTCGTATTACGAAGTCGTCGAGCGATTCCGTGGCTTCGCCGCAGTTCGCGTGGTGCCGCATACAGGCCGTACGCATCAGATCCGACTGCACCTGTGCCATATCGGATGTCCGGTGTTATGTGATCGGTTGTATGGGGGGCGAGGACGGGTGACGCGAGGCGAGCTTGTGGGGTCCGCGGACGCGGAAGCCGTGTTGGAGCGGCACGCCTTGCATGCCCGCCGGCTGCGGTTTGCCCACCCGACAACGGGAGCGACGCTCGAGATCCAGGCACCCATTCCGGCCGACATGGAAGCCGTGTTGGCTCAGCTGCGCGAACTCCGTTCGGCGACATTTGCAGCCGAATGAGATACGGACTGACTTGCGGTTCGAACCGGCCCCTGGCCTCGTGCGGTCACGGTGCGGCGTCTGCGTACTGTCGGCGCGCCTCGTACAAACCTAGAGCCACGGCGGTGGCCAGATTGAGGCTACGTACGGGCGGCAGGAGGGGAATGCGTACGGCCCGATCGGCCGCGCCGGCCAGGAGCGTAGGCGGCAGCCCCTGGGTTTCGCTGCCAAACACCAGCACATCCTGAGGGTGGAAGGACGCGGTGGTGAACTCACGGTCGGCCGACTTCGTAAAGTACCAGAAACGATGACCGGTCAGCCGTTCCTGCAGCGTCGGCCAGTCGTCGACGGCTTCCCACTGCAGATGATCCCAGTAATCGAGACCCGCCCTTCGGAGACGCGATTCGTCGAGCCGGAACCCGAGGGGTCGGACTAACCACAGCTTGGCTCCGACGGCCACGCAGGTTCGGCCGATGTTGCCGGTATTCTGGGGAATCTCCGGATGGACGAGTACGACGTGCCATGCGGGAACAACGCGGTCCATGATCCGACTCCTGGCGATCTTCGCGGCGACTCCATGTTGCTGGGGGCGATCGTGACATTGCCCGGAACGGGAGCGAAGGCTAGGCTTTGTCAGGAAAACCACGAAATGAACCGCGCGGCGGTGCCTTGATGCTCCTCGCCCGGTGCTCCACGCGAGCGTCGGGATGCGGGGAACTGGGTGTCCGGCAAAGCCTGGGAACTTGCAACTCCGCAGTATATTCGACACGAAAGGAACGGACGATGAACTGGCAGAATGGTTTTCGCATGGTGGCGGTCGCGTCGCTGCTTGGTTGGCTTTCGGGCTGCAATTCCGCACCGTCGGGACCGCCGCCCGATGCATTGCCGGAGTCGGTGCATGATCACGACGACCACGGACACGATCACGGGCACGACCACGCGCATGCGCATGGACATCCGGAAACGGGCCCCAACGGCGGGCATCTTGTCGAATTTGAGACCGAGGAGTTCCATGCCGAGTGGCTGCATGACGACGACAGTGGCAAGCTGACGATTTTCATCTTGGATGGTCCGGCCAAGGCGGTGGTGCCCATTTCCGCCGACCACGTCACGATTGAAAAGACGATCGGTGATAAGACGGAGTCGTATCAGCTGGCGGCAACCGATCGTCCTGCCGGCGAGACGAAAGGTGCGAAATTTGAAATCGTGGATAAGCCGCTCATCGAAGCGCTGAAGACGGCGGGGCAGGGCGTCGAAGCACGACTGACCGTAGACATCGAGGGGCGCACGTTCGCAGGCAAGTTTGAGCACCAGGACCATGGCCATAGCCACGGTCACAAACATTAGCTAGTGCCCATGCAAGGCCAAGCAGGTGAGTAGCGGAAGTGGCAACACTTCCGAAATCGCTAATTCGTCTCGGAACTCTTGCGAGTTCCGCTGCCCCAATTCGCGCTCAGGCCGCACGCTGTGGCACCGATCCTCCGTCGAGCTTGTGAAATAGCTGCTCGCAGGCGGCGGTCACCATTTCGCACGTGATCTCGCGCATGGCATCGTTGCCTGCCCGCCGCCGCTGCCGGCTGGATCCGGGTTGATAACGGTGCTGTACTCGCACGTGGAGAGAACCGTACGGACCTGACTCCTCGGGCCGCGTGGTGCCGAACAGGACAACGCAGGGCGTACCGCTCGCCACGGCCAAGTGCATCGGGCCGGTATCGGAACCCAGATACATCCGGGCTTTGCGCAGGATTGCCTGTAGCTCGCGCAACGACGTCGCGGGGGCCAGGAGGGCGTGTCCGCCCGAGTTCGCCACGACGTCTTCGGCCCACGCGAGTTCCTTCTCGCCGGACCAGACGACGAGCGAGGGCATACGCCGGGTTTCGCCCAGCCAGCGAGCGACGCGACCGTAGCGACAGGTCGGCCAAAGTCGGGAGTTCCAACCCGCCCCCACGTTGAGGACGGCGTAGGGGCATCCCAGATGAAGGCCGGCCAGCATCTGCGTTGCGCTGCGCTCGGCCGCGGCGTCCCTCGGCAATGCGAACTCGACGCTCGGCTCCACGATGTCCAGCGGGCGAAGCAGCTCTAACTGGGCATCCAGCAAGTGAGAGCGGGTCGCGCTGACGAGCACATTGTTCGTCCACTTGCTCAATTCGCGCCCGCGCGGTGCCGCGAAACCGATTCGCGCATGTGCTCCGGACAGCCAGGCCAGCAGGGCACTTTTCGTCAGGCTCTGCGGATCGATCGCCACCTCGAAGTGTCGCGCCCGGAGCTCGCGGCGAATGCGGGTGATGGATCGCCACGACTTGAACCAGCCTTTGGGGACGACGATCAGTTCGTCGAGGGCGGGATGACCCTGCAGGACGGCCCCCGCCGCAGGCTCAATCGCCCACGCCAGATAGGCGCGCGTAAACCTGCTGCGCAACGCACACGCCAGCGGTGCGGTCAGGATACAGTCGCCAATGGCACTCAAGCGACAGATCAGGATCCGAGGTGAATCCGTCGAGGGCATCGTTCATCCTTTCGCTGGAGGCGGTGGATTCGCACCGGCGGGAGGGACGCCGGGCACCGGCGCCGTCCCCGCTGCCGGGATAGGTAGCAGCGGGCCAATCGGCGGTATCAGAGGAGTACCGGGCGCCAACGGCTCCACAAGTTGCGGCTCGGCTGGCTTAGTGACCGGTTCCGTGTGTTGCACGGTTTGCACGTCTTCGGTCCCCGGTTTGGCGTTCTGAAAATAGAACTCCTGATCGAACGGCACGGGCGGGCCTCCCGCGATTTGCGAGCGGGCTCGCGCGCCGGGCAAATGGATTTCGTTCCCCGCAAAGGTCGTCTTCTGGTGGATCGAGCCTTGCTGGAAGGGACCTGCCCCGAACAACCAGACGTCTTGCGACGACGTCTTCGCTCGCGCCACGCCGGATTGCCAGACGGGCTCACCCGACTTCCTCGCGTACGCATACGCAGCGACCTTGACGGCGCCAAATTGCGATTCCTTGCGCGCCAGCGACAACTCGGGAATCGCCGGCAATGCCGGTGCATTCGGCAACAGGCTGGCGGCTTCGTTCAGACCTCGATTGGCCGGGATACCATAGATGATCTCGTTGCCGTCGGTTCCGAGTGTGCCGACCCGTGCCTCGACGACGTACTCGGCATCGTCGGGCTTGTCTTGCAGACGCACGTCCGCAGCAATCATCTGCTGTCGCAGGGAGCTGATCACATACTCGGAGTTGACGAACCCTACTCCCTTCACGTTCACCAGATAGCGGGTATCGAAGAAGACTTTCTCGCCCGCCAGGGAACGAAAGTCGATCTCGGAAATGGCGTGATCGACCGCATCGGACACCAGCACTGGGTCCGTCGCCAAGCGACTCTGGGTCGTGCCGCACGCGGGC
>JBFWYF010000552.1:0-5459 GCA_050186685.1 Pirellulaceae bacterium | reverse complement strand
CCCGGCTGCCCTTATTCAGGCGGCCGTGCAGCCACGGCCCGATGATCAGCTGTTGACGACCGCGTGAGTTCGGCCCTCCCTGATGCTGGCGTCCCACAAAGCTCGCGATCGAGCCCTGGTTCATGAAGTCGTACCAGCTGCCGATGGTGAAGCACGGGACGTTCATTTCGGCGAAGTGCAGCGAACAATCTTCCTGGCGCCAGTAGTCGTCGTAGTGCGGATGACGGAACCACTCTTGGAGCAACCGATCGTTGTCCGCTGGGACTCGGCAGACATCCCGCAGTCGCTCAAAACGCAGCGGACGTGTCACACCGCCGATGCGATAACCTTCTTGAAACAGGCTCAGTCCCGTGTCGACCATGTATTGGCAGGCCAGATGCGGCGGCTGGGTCACGGCCAGGAAGTTCTGGGCAAACCCGCCTTGGGAGCTGCCGAACGTTCCCACCTTGCCCGTACACCAGGACTGCGACGCGAGCCACTCGCAGGCATCGTAGCCGTCTTTCAGTTCGCCCCATCCCAAAGCCCGGTAGCCCACCCAAGTCCCTTCTGATTGCCACGTGCCGCGGAAGTTGACGAGCCCCACGACATAGCCGGCCTGGGCCAGCCGTGCGGCCGCCACCCGCGTTCCTTGCCCTCGCAAATCGGCGTACCGCTGCTCGAAAACCGCCGGCCATGGTCCCTCGCCTTTCGGAAAGTAGAGATAGGCCGACAGGCGTGCTCCGTCGCGCATCGGGATCATCACGTGCCGCTCGGTGACGGTCCCCAAGGTATCGTCCTGGGCGGATGCCACCGGGAAGGCCGCCAGGACAAGAATCGCGAAGAGATCCACCCGAAGGAAGTTAGTCCGCTGCATGGTAGGCGTGCTCCAGGGAACTGGTTGCCGTTCAAGGTGCATCACTCTACCATGCAGACGGGCTGTCGCGGGCGTCCCCGCGGTGAATCCCCGCCAGCCAGGGAGTCCGAGCGATACGGCCTGACTTTCCAGGGGCCCATCCAGCAGGCGCGCGTCGCGAAAGGATGCGGTACAGGTCAAACGCGGCATGGCATTCGTAAACATCTCCCTGCTCGCCGGCGGATTGCTGGCCGCAATCCCCATCATTCTCCATTTGATTCTGCGGCAGCAGCCGAAACGTATCACCTTTCCCGCGATCCGGTTTGTCCGGCAGCGTCACGATTCCAACCGCCGGCAGCTGCAACTGCGGCACTGGTTCCTGCTGCTGTTGCGGTGCGCCGCCATAGGCGTCCTTGCGCTTGCGCTGGCGCGTCCTACCGCTGTCTCGTCGATGACGGGCAAGTGGCTGGTCGTGGGGCTGTTGGTGCCGGTGATTGTGGTAGTTGGGGCGCTGACCGCCGTCGCGGTTGCCCAGCGGAAGGGGAAATGGCTGATCGTCGGCCTGGCGGCCTTGTTCATCGTGTTGTTGTTAGGCGCCAGCGCACTGGCCGTAACGACGCTGGCTGGTTCTCCGCCGCTGCTCGGAGATGAACAGTCGCCGGTGGCCGCGGCACTCGTGTTCGATGTATCTCCCCGGATGGAATATCGGCACCAGAATCAAACGCGTCTCGATGCGGCGAAGGAGACGGCCCTGTGGCTCGTGAAACAATTCCCAGTCGAATCGCAGGCCGCCGTAGTCGAATCGCATCCCGGGCCGGCGTTTTTCGCCGTGGACCTCGCTGCCGCCAGTACGTCCATCGAACGGATGCGCACGACGGGTGTTCCTGAACCGCTCGACCAGTCCGTCCAGCGAGCGTTGGACCTGGTGCTCACAAGCGACAAGCCCCGGAAAGAGATCTACCTATTCACGGATACGACGGCCGCGGCCTGGCCGCGCGAACGGCTCGAGGCCCTGCGATCCAGCCTCGCAGCCCATCCCGGCGTCCTCTGCTACTGGATCGATGTGGGCGCCGAACAGCCCCGCAATTACTCGCTCGGCGCATTGGAATTATCCACGCAGTCGCTGGTCAAGAACGGCGAGCTGGTCGTGACGGCCGACATCCGATCTCAGAACGCAGGTGGGACCGTTACCGTGGAGCTGCTGATCGAAGCCCCCGATCCGTCGCTCCCCCTGGTCGTCGACGGCCAGACTCGATTGCCGGAAGCCCAGGTGCGCGATCGAAAGACGGTGACGCTGGCCGCATCCGAATCCCAACGGCTGTCGTTTCTCGTGCGAGGCTGGGACGACGGGACGTATCAAGGCACGCTGAGGTTTCTGCAGGATGACGGATTGAAACACGACAACGAACGATACTTCGCAATCGAGGCGCGGGACGCCTGGCCTATTTTGCTGGTGTCACCCGCCAACGCGAACTCGTTCCTGCTCGCCGAGGCATTGGCTCCGCGTGAGCAGCGCGAGACCGACTCCGCACGTTTCGATTGCCGCTCGATTGCGCAGACCGAGTTGGCCGACCAGCAACTATCGGGCTTCTCGGTTGTCTGCCTGCTGAATCCGCAGCCGCTGACGACGGAGCAGTGGGATCAGCTGACTCGCTACGTCGAACGAGGTGGCAACCTGTTTGTGTCGCTCGGGCACAATGCCCAGCCTGTGACGGCTTTTCATGAACCGGCCGCCCAGCGCCTACTGGGCGGCAGACTGGCTCGCCAATGGCGTGCGGTGGACCGCGAGATCTTTCTGAATCCGCAGCGGTTGGACCACCCGGCCCTGGCTTTCTGCCGGGCGGAGCCAACGGGGATCCCCTGGTACGATTCGCCTGTCTTTCGGCACTGGACTTGGGAAGATCGCGTGCCCGAAGCCGATTCGGTGATCAACTTCAGCAATGGGCAGCCGGCCTTTCTGGAACAACCGTTCGGCGAAGGCCGGGTGGTCGCCGTGGCGACACCGATTGCCGAGGAATCGCATCCCCGCGGCCGCCGGCCCTGGAACGAACTGCTCACGAGCGAGAATCCGTGGCCCCAGTTCGTGCTGGTGAACGAGTGGATGCGGTATCTGGCTAGTGGCCAGGAAAGTCGGTTGAACTACCTGACCGGTGAGACGGCGATGCTGGCGAATGATACGGCGCGTCACCCGGCACGCTACCAGCTGTTCACGCCGCTCGAGGAACCTCAGGACATCGTGGCTCGCGACGGGGCGATCGTGATCCCGTTCACCGATTTTCCGGGCGCCTACCGGCTGAAAGGGCAACGCGACGGCCCGCGCGTCCGCGGCTTTGCCGTCAACCTGCCCGCTGGTTTCAGCGATCTTGCACGCCTGCCCCGTGCACAACTCGAGGAAGGACTGGGCGAGGATACAGTCCGCTACGCTCGCAGCCGCGACGAAATTGTGTTCGAGGTGGGCGAAGCGCGCGTGGGACGCGAGTTCTATCCCTATCTATTGCTGGTCCTGGCGATCGTACTGGGCCTCGAACATCTGCTCGCGAACCGCTTTTATCCGAAGTAAGGGAAGTTCGGCGTCCCGCCGCAAGGGGGCGGCAACGGGGCCCAGGCCCGCGCGAGGACCATCGACACGGGAGCTCCTGCAGTCGCCATGCCCCAGGTACAATGCCTCCATGATTCTCTTGATCGATAACTACGATTCCTTCACGTACAACCTGGTTCAGCGGCTGGGTGAAATCGACTCGTCGCTCCAGATTGAGGTCCATCGGAACGACGAGATCTCATTGGACGAGATTGAACGGCGGCAGCCCAGCCACCTGATCATCTCGCCCGGCCCCTGCACGCCGTCGGAAGCCGGCATCTCGGTGCAGTGCGTCGAGCGATTCGCGGGAGAGATTCCCTTGCTGGGCGTCTGCCTGGGGCACCAGTCCATCGGCCAGGCCACGGGTGGCACCATCGTCCGAGCAAAACGGTTGATGCACGGCAAGACGGACCTGATCTATCACGACAACCGTGGACTGTTCGAGGGACTGCCCAATCCGTTCACGGCGACACGTTATCACAGTCTGGTGATCCAGCCCGATACGCTGCATCCGGATTTCGAGGTCTCCGCGTGGGCGCCCGCGCCGGATGGTTCGCGCGAGATCATGGCGGTGCGCCATCGCAAGTGGCCGGTGGAAGGTTGGCAGTTCCATCCTGAAAGCTTCCTGACGGAATGCGGTTCGGAGCTGTTGCGGCGTTTCCTCCAGCTGCGAGTCGCAGCGTGAGCCAGCGGCCGAGTTCCAGGCACCGGTCTGTATAGCGAGAGCGGAAATGATCAGCGTCGAGGAAGCAGTCGAGCGGGTCCGAGCGCATGCGACACCGCGTCCGGCCGGCGATGTTTCGTTGCCGGGCGCCCGCGGGCGAGTGCTCGGCCAGGATGTCGCCTGCACAATGGATTCGCCACCTTACGATAAGTCGCTGGTCGACGGCTACGCCGTGCGTCTCGCCGACATGCGCGCGGGAGTCGAGCTCGAGGTGCTGGAGCAGATCACCGCGGGCGAGGTGCCGACGCAGGAAGTGACGCCGGGCACCGCCACCCAGATTATGACTGGCGCGCCCCTGCCGCCGGGCGCTGACGCGGTCGTCATGGTGGAATACACCGAGACGTGGCAGGTTACGGGCCAGCGCCGCCGCGTGCGCATCCAAGAACACGGGTTTCGCGCTGGCCAGAATATCATGCGCCGCGGGGAATCCATGCGCCAGGGCGATAGTGTGCTGAAGGCGGGGTACCGGTTGCGCGGCGTCGACATCGGCCTGCTGGCCGAGCTGGGTCTCTGGGAAGTACGCGTCCACCCCGCCGTACGGGTCGCGATTGTGTCGACCGGCAACGAGTTAGTGCCCTGCGACCGTGAACCTGCGGCGGGTCAGATACGCAACAGCAACGGTCCGATGCTCCGCGAACTAGTGAGCGAATCGCTGGGAGAGCCCAGTGACCTGGGCATCGCCCGGGATAACGAACAGGAGTTGGAAGAGCGCATCCGCGCCGGGCTCGAGTACGATGTGCTGTTATTGAGCGGCGGGGTGTCGGCCGGCGTGCTTGATCTGGTGCCGCAAGTGTTGGCTCGCGTCGGCGTGCGCGAGGTGTTTCACAAGGTCCATCTGCGCCCCGGCAAACCGATCTGGTTCGGTGTCACGACAGCCCAACGGGGACACGAACGCCTGGTGTTCGGGCTCCCGGGCAATCCAGTTAGCAGCCTCGTATGTTTCCACCTGTTTGTGCGCCCCGCGATCATGACGCTCGGCGGCCAGGAGTGGCATCGCCAGGGGTGGTTCGAGGCGGTCCTGGCCCACGAGCATTTCCACCGCAGCGACCGGCCTACGTATCATCCCGGCCGGGCGGTGCGGCACGATCGCGAATGGCGAGTGGAACCCCTGCGTTGGCGCGGGTCGGCGGACCTGCGTACCTTTGCCGATGCCAATGTCCTTGTGTACTTTCCCGGCGAACCTCGTCACTGGCAAGCGGGTGAGCCTGTCCAGGCGTATTGGCTCTGACAGCCGATCGTACATCGAGTATGCTGTTGGCCGCTGTGCGAAGGCTCCAGCTGACAATTCGGAGAATCTGCAATGCTACGATGGACTACCCTCCTGT
>JBFWYF010000551.1:0-5463 GCA_050186685.1 Pirellulaceae bacterium | reverse complement strand
TGCACTTGCGGCCAGGCGATATGGGTTCCCGAATCGTTTGCCGGCAGATTCGTCAAGTGCGGGGCCTGTGGTCGGCGCATCCTGGCGCCGCAGGCTGGGACGCCGAACGGTGGTGAGTCTGCTCCGGGCCCGATCGAGACGGCGGTGACCGAGCAAGCGGGCTTGGTCGCCACGGCCGTACCGAAATCGGAATTGCGTGAGACGGCAGCTGCGCTCAGCGGGCTGGCCGGTGAGGCGTTGCCGCAGCTCGCCCCCCTCGTGCCAGCTGCCACCCTCGAGCCGGCATTCGACTTGCGTCCTTCCGGGTACACGCCTCATCGCCGGCAGGTTGCGGACATGCGGAATCTCGCGACAGGTCTGGTTCTGGTCGCGCTGGTGACTGCCGCTCCCGCCACCTATGTCTGGTGCCAGGAGGCCGTCGTGCGCGGAGTCCTGGCCGCCTGTGACCGCTCGGCGATGTGGATGATGCTGAGCTTCCTGGTCAGTGTGCTGCAGCTGGCTTACGCCGTCTATGTCTGGCAGCTGCCAGATTGGAGCAGCGCGTGGGTGGTCGCCGTGTTCCTGCTCGGGATGACCGTGTGCGACGCCATGGTGCTCGGCATGTCGTATGCCAGCCGCACGGATAGCTGGTTCGTCGAACAGCTGCAGGTGGCCGACCAGCTGCGTAGAGGTCAAGTGAGTGGCTGGAGCTTCATTATGATGTGTGTGAGCAGCATGTTGAGCTACTTTAGCTTTCGCGCGTCCGTCCGTTGGCGGCAAGCCCTGAGCGAGTAGCGAGATTGATCGACGATCCTTACGTGTTGAAGAGGCGATCGCCGGCATCACCTAATCCCGGCACAATGAACTTGCGGTCGTCCAACCGCTCGTCGACGGCGGCGACATGGATCTGTGCAGCCGGGAAGCGCTGCTCGACGGCGCGCAGACCTTCGGGAGCAGCGATGAACGACAAGACCTTGATGTGCGACACGCCCCAGGTCTCCAGGGTGGCGAGTGCCGCGGTAGCCGACCCGCCCGTGGCGAGCATCGGATCCAGCACGAGCACCACGTCGACGGGCCGCCCGGGAGGCAGCTTACTGTAGTATTCGACAGGTCGAGCCGTGTGCTCGTCGCGATACAAACCCAGGTGCCACACTTCCGCTTCCGGGAGCAGCTGCAGAACGGGCTCGACCATGCTCAAACCGGCGCGCAGGATCGGAGCCAACCCCATCCGCGGGGCAACCCGGTAGCCTCGCGTCACGGCCAAGGGCGTCTGCACGGTGCACTGGTCCAACGCCAAATCCTGCGTGGCCTGGCAGGCGAGCAGCCCGGTCAGACACATTGCCGACTGGCGGAACGCGGGCGAGGTCGTCTCCCGGTCGCGCAGGCGAGTCAGGTGGTGGCGAGCCAAGGGATGGTCGAGCGTCAGGACGGGCATAGCGAGACCTTTCCAAGTAAGGAACAGCGGATAGCCTGAGTGCAGATCGAATCAACCGACTCCGGAAGTGAGACGAAAAATATACTTCGGCTCGTCGGCGGTTATGGGTCAAACAATCGAAGCGTACCGACGGGAAGCGGGACGAGAACGCCAGGAACCATCGACGTGAGCAACAGCCGCGATTGCGGGCCGCGGCACGGACGCCCACAATGGGTGGATCCCTGTGAACGCCCGACGGCAATTCGGCACGACTGGAGGAATACCAAGATGGCTCGTTTGCACGGCGTGATGACGCGGCGCACGTTTACCCAGGTCGGTTCGCTGGCACTGCTCGGCGGGCTCGGCGCACGCGCGCAGCCGACGGCGTCGAATCGCGTGCGCGTAGCAGCGGTGTTCACGGTCCTGCGTTTCCGCAGCCACGCATTCAATATCCTCGAAAACATGTTCGGGCCCTACCTGTTTCGCGGCGAGCAGCACGCTCCCCGTGTCGAAATCGTCTCCATGTACGCGGACCAGCGTCCCAAGGATGACATGTCGCGCGAAGTGGGCCAGCGATTTGGCGTGCCGGTCTTCAAGACGATCGAAGAAGCGCTCTGCGTAGGTGGAACCAGCCTGGCCTGCGACGCCGTGCTGTTGATCGGCGAGCATGGCGAATACCCATTCAACGACCGCGGGCAACACCTGTATCCCCGCAAGCAGTTCTTCGATCAGGCCGTGGGCGTGATGGAGCGTCAGAACCGGTTTGTACCGATCTTCAACGACAAACATCTGTCGTACCGCTGGGATTGGGCGGAACAGATGTACGGGACGGCACGGCGTTACGGAATCCCGATGCTGGCGGGCAGCTCGGTTCCGCTCGCCGAACGGCGTCCCCTGTTGGAGTTGCCTGCCGAGCCGGAGTTCGACGAGGCGGTGGCAATTCATGGGGGCGGCTTCGAGTCGTACGATTTTCATGGGTTGGAGCTGCTCCAGTCGATGGTCGAATCGCGCCGCGGCGGCGAGTCGGGCATTGCGGAAGTCGAATTGTTGTCCGGGGAAGCCTACGAGCAAGCCAAGAATCGCCGCTGGTCACAGACACTGGTCGAGGCAGCCTTGGCCGCCGAAAAGAACGCCGGTGCGCGCCGGCAGCCTCGCCCCACGGGCGGCGTCATGACCCCCGCAGCAGGGCCGCGAGTCGAGTTGCCGCATCCGCGCGGACCGTATGCCATCTGCGTCAAGTACCAGGATGGCTTCCGCGGAACCGTCTTGAGTCTGTCCGGGGGCAGTGATCGCTGGTTGTTCGCTGCGAAACTTCGCGGCGAGTCCGAACCGCGCGCGGCCAGCTGGTACAACGGCCCGTGGGGCAACCGTTGCCTGTTTATGGCCCTGACGCACGCCATCGAACACCTGTTCGTCCACCGCCAGGAACCGTATCCCTTGGAACGCACGTTGCTCACCACAGGAGCACTGGAAGCGTCAGTGCGTTCGTATCACGAACATCGGGCTATCGCCACGCCCCACTTGGCACGCGCCTACCGTGCGTCGGACTGGAGCGCCTTTCGCGAGAACGGTGCCTCGTGGCGATTGATCGATCCGGATAAGCCACAGCCTCTGAAGATCGAATCGCGGCGATTTCCTTCATGACACATCCGCTCCCTCCCATCCCCGCGCGACCAGGTGTCCACGCAAGCCCGACGGAAAGGTCCTACCGAGTCACGTCGACAGTATGCCAGCACGCGCTCGGGCGGAGCCCTGCGATTCTTGACAATGAGAAGACCACTTCCTAGATTGCCCGACTGTCGATCGGCCGAGGATGTTGCAGCGTGAGCCCGAATTGCGTCGAGTTAACCAATCTCTTCAGGATCCATGGGGCAGCGCGCCGAGGCCCGACTAACACTCGTCTATGACTACCGCCGCGAAAACCGACTTAGCTCATCTTGCGCGGGAATTGAATCTGCCATTGGACCAGGTGCAGCGTACGCTGGAACTGCTGGACGATGGCAACACGATTCCCTTCATTACCCGCTTTCGTAAGGACCAGACGGGCGGGCTGAATGAGGAGCAGGTCCAGCATATCCAGCGCGAAGCCACGAAAGAGCGGCTGCTGGCCGAGCGGAAGCAGACGATTCTGCGCTCGATCGAGTCGCAGTCCAAGTTGACGCCGGAACTCGCGGCACTCATTCAATCCGCGCGGACCTTGAAGTGGCTGGAAGATGTGTACTTCCCGTTCAAGCCGAAGAAGCGGTCACTCGCCACCCAGGCGCGGGATCGAGGTCTGGAGCCGCTTTCCCGGCAGATTCTGGCCGCCGATCCGGCCGTCGCGGACCTGACGGCACGCGCCACGGAACTCGTAGATCCCGACAAGGGGCTGTGCGATACCCAGGACGTGCTGCAGGGAGTGCGGTATCTGTTGGCTGAGCAGTTCAGCGAACGGCCCGATGTCCGCGGTCGGCTCCGCAAGATGATGCGACGCTCCGGAGCGATCGTCAGCACGCGGGTGGAGCCCACCGAGCCTTCCCAGCGCAGCGGATCCTCAGAGAACAGCGGATCCTCAGAGAACAGCGACGGCACGGTGACCACGACGACGGCTAAACAACCAGCCGCGCCGCAGAATCTCGCCGAAACCACGCCGCCGTCCGCCGCCGATGCGGGATCGTCGAACGAGCACGTGGCGGATATCGCCGTGGAGCCGGCACTGGCGGTGGTCGCGTCGTCCAACACGAAGGCGTTCCCTGCCTCGGCGCCATCGGAGAGTGGCGTGCTTGCTTCGGTCGAAGCGCCCGCTCCCCCCGAACTGCCCGATGCCGCAGCGAGCACCGAGCCGCAGGTCAGCGACGGGGGTGCTCCAGTCGCGTTGGCCGATTCCACTGGTGAAGATGCTGCCGTTGCGCGTGGCGACGTGCCCCGGACGACCGATGCGAACGAGACGTGGACTCCGTCTGGGGAATCAGAACTGGAGACCACGGGCGGAACTCACGTTTTTGCCAGGGAGACCGCGACTGCCGACCAGGTGGCTCCGCGGCCTGTGGCCGCTGAAGACGCGCAGGTTGACGCCGGTTCGGCTACGGCCCTGGCGGATCCACCGCGCGCGGCGGCAGGACGCGTGAGTTCGGACGGCGCACCGCTGGCGGCTGTTCGTGCTCGAGCGGCGAAGGCAGCGGCCGCACCTGCCGCCAAGGCAGCTCGGCCGGCCAACGAAAAGCGACAAGCGCGCAAGCGGGCCGCGAAGGAACGCAAGCGCAAGATGTTCGAGCACGCGTTCAAGGACTATTACGACTTCCGGGAGCCGCTGTCGAAGTTGCCGCCGCATCGCATTCTGGCTTTGAACCGTGGCGAAAAGGCCAAGGCGCTGCGCATCCGCATCGATTGTCCAGTGGAGGAGCTGTTGCACGAGGCGCAGCGGCTCGTGGTTCCCGACGGCCATCCTCATGCGGAACTGCTGTTTGAGTGCGTACGTGACGCACTGCAGCGACTGATCATTCCCAGTCTCGAACGCGAGCTGCGCCGCGAGTTGACCGACGAGGCCGAGGAGCATGCGGTACGCGTCTTCGCGGGCAACCTGCGAAAGCTGCTGCTGCAGCCGCCGGTGCGCGGGCGCCGCGTCATGGCGATTGATCCCGCCTTTCGCAGCGGGTGCCGGCTCGTGGCACTCGACGAGTTCGGTGGAATGCTCGAACACGCTTCCTTGCACGTGATCGGTAACGAGGAGCAACGGGCGCATTCGCGTACCGTGCTGATCGACGTAATCCGGCGCCACGAGATTGGGTTGATTGCCATCGGCAACGGCACTGCGTGCCGCGAAACGGAGCAGCTCGTCTCGGATGTGATGGCCCACGAGTTGAGTGACCGGTCGATGGCTTACGTCATCGTCAACGAGGCTGGGGCGAGTGTTTATTCGACCAGCCAGATCGGCCGCGAAGAGTTGCCCGACTGCGACGCGATGATGCGTAGCGCCGTAGCGATCGGCCCCCGGCTGCTCGATCCCCGGTCGGCGCTCGTCAAAATCAATCCGGCCAACCTCGGGGTCGGCAGGTACCAGCACGAGGTGAAGGCCCAGCAGCGGCGCGAGG
>JBFWYF010000550.1:0-5469 GCA_050186685.1 Pirellulaceae bacterium | reverse complement strand
GCGGCGGACTGTTCCGTGGAGCGGGCAGCGGGCGCCGCCGGGGCGCTCGCTGGCCGCGGCGCCGCCGGTCTGGCCGCCGGGGATGCACTGGGCTGAGATGCCGGAGCGTCGGCATGCGCGGGCGCCTGGGGAGTTTGAGCGCTCCCGATGCTGCACCAGCCCGACAGGAACATCCCCAAAGTGACCCATGTTGTGACCCTTCGCATCGCTGCTGCCTCCACAAGAAAACGAAACCCACTGCGCAGCAGAACACCGCGCAGTCGGTAGGGTTGAGAGAATCGTGCCGGCCGTGCCCGCAGTGCATCGGCCAGCGGCGGCACGTGTCCTGCGTCCCGTTGCAAAGCCTGTGCCCGCTCCTGGCCGCTCGTAGCGCCCATCGCCCCCTTTGCAGCCCCTTTCGCCAGCAAGGAGCGCTGCGGCGCGGCAGATTGCCGGCCTTCGGCCGCGCCGGCGGCTAGTCCACGCGGCCCACCCTCTGGCGAGCGTGGCTACGGGCTTTCGGATATGCTCTGCGGAACGTGTCCGCACGCGGACTTCGTCCACAGATCGCGCTCCGATTCTCGCATCCGACGGATCTTGTTATGAAAACCTGGTTCCTGCCCTTCGCGTGGCTGACGTTTGCCGTGGGGCCAGCGTGGCTTGACGCGGCCGAAACGCGGTTCAACGTCTTGTTCCTCATCGCCGACGATCTGACGTCGACCGCTCTGTCGTGCTACGGCAATACGGTCTGCCACACGCCCCATATCGATCGGCTGGCGGCGCGAGGAACACGTTTCACGCGAGCGTACTGTAATGGCACTTACTGCGGTCCCTCGCGGGCGTCGTTCCTGTCCGGCTACTATCCGCACGCGACGGGCGTGCTGGGCTACACCAGCCCGCGGCCGGCGATTGGCGACCGCGCGACGTGGCCTCAGCACTTCCGGACGGCCGGCTACTACACGGCCCGCGTCAGCAAGATCTATCACATGGGAGTGCCAGGCGGCATCGAGGAAGGGGGCGACGGTGCGGACGATCCGGCGTCCTGGACGGAACGGTTCAACAGTCCCGGTCCCGAGTGGAAGGCGCCCGGAAGCGGCGAAACGCTGGAACGCAATCCCGATGGGAAGAAACCGGTCATGGGCGGCAATACCTTCGTGGTGGTCGAGGCCGACGGCGACGACCTGGTCCACTCCGACGGCCGGACGGCCGCGCGGGCCGTGGAACTGCTGCGCACGCACGCCCACGAGGCCTTCTTCTTGGCCGTCGGCTTTGTTCGCCCCCATGTGCCGTTCGTGGCACCTCGCAAATACTTCGAGCCATTCTTGCCGTACGACCAGCTGTCGCTGCCGCCGAAAGTGCCGGGCGACTGGGACGACATTCCTCCGGCCGGCATCAACTACAAGACGAGCCGGAACATGCAGATGGACATCCGCCGGCAAAAAAAAGCGACCGGCGGCTATTACGCATCGGTGGCGTACATGGACGCCCAGGTCGGGAAAGTACTCGCGGCGCTCGAACAGTCCGGTCAAGCGGATCGTACCATCGTGATCTTTACAAGCGACCACGGATATCATCTCGGCGAACACGATTTCTGGGCCAAAGTAAGTCTCCGCGACCAGTCGGCGCAAGTGCCCTTGATCGTCCACGTCCCGGGGAAGCAACCGGCCGTGTGCTCGTCGTTCGTTGAGCTTCTCGATCTCTATCCCACCATCGCCCGCTTATGCGGACTGGAAGTCCCCGCGCGGCTGCAGGGCCATGATATCTCGCCGATATTCGACGACCCGCACCATAAGGTCCGCGATACGGCATTCTGCGTGGCGCCTTCCAGCAAGGGATTCCTGTTGCGCGACGACCACTGGGCGTACCTGCAATACGGCGAAAACGCGGAACACGGGATCGAGTTGTTCGACATGACGCGGGACCCCGGTCAATTCACGAACCTCGCCGACCGACCCGAACACGCGGCGACCGTCGGGGCCTTCCGGAAGAAGCTGTCCGACAAGTTACGGGCCGTACGAGACAACGACCTGCGGCAAGCCAGCCAGTCGTCGCGTTCGCGGCCCGCCCCCTTTCTGGCGAAAGGGGCGACGAGCGTGATTGGGGCGACAGTGCCGCACGCGAGTAAGAGGAGGTTCTGATGTGGCATGGGAGGTATCTGCATCGCGTCGGGATGTGGCTCATAGTGCTGCAGGCGATGCTGCTGATTACCCACTCCGCGGCGGCACAGCCCAATTTTGTCGTGGTCTTCATCGACGATATGGGTTGGGGCGACTTCTCGTGTTTCGGAAACGCGGAAGCGCGAACACCGCAGGTAGACAAGCTGGCTGCGGAAGGCATCCGGTTCTCGCAGTTCTATGTCAATGCGCCGATTTGCTCGCCGTCCCGCTGCGCCTTGATGACAGGTCAGTATCCGCAGCGATGGCGGATCACGTCGTTCCTGAACAACCGAGCGGACAACGAGCGACGAGGCATGGCCAACTGGCTGGACCCTCAAGCGCCGACGCTGCCGAGATTGTTGCAGCAGCACGGTTATGCCACGGGACACTTCGGCAAGTGGCATCTCGGCGGGCAGCGCGATGTCGCCGAAGCCCCCGCAATTCAGTCGTATGGATTCGATCAGTCGCTCACCAATTTTGAAGGCATGGGAGCCAAGCTGCTGCCGCTGACGCTTCGTCCGGGCGAGCGGGAGCCGGGGCGCATCTGGGCCGACGCCGAGCGATTGGGCCAGCCAGTGACCTGGATGCTCCGGTCGGAGATAACTGGCGGATTCGTGCGCGGCGCGATCGAGTTTATCGACAAGGCGTCCCGTGACGGAAAGCCCTTTTATGTGAACGTGTGGCCTGACGATGTGCACAGCCCGTTCTGGCCGCCGGTTGAGCGGTGGGCCAGCGACCGGCGCGGGTTGTACCGGTCGGTGCTCGAAGAGATGGACCGTCAGCTGGGAACCCTGTTTGACCATGTTCGATCGGATCCCGCTCTGCGCAACAACACACTGCTGATCGTCTGCTCCGATAACGGTCCCGAGCCGGGGGCGGGTAGTGCCGGTCCTTTTCGAGGCGCGAAGACGAGGCTTTATGAAGGTGGAATCCGCTCGCCGCTCATCGTGTGGGGGCCCGGCCTGCTACCGGCGGAGAAGCGCGGGTCTCGTAACGATCAATCGGTGTTTGCCGCCTTTGATCTCGTGCCGTCACTGGCCGCCTTGGCCGGAGTTCAGGTGCCCGAGGCGATCCGCTTCGATGGCGAGGAACTCGCCTCGACGGTCACGGGTCGTAGTACGAAGTCTCGAGCGGCGCCGATCTGCTGGCGGAGGCCGCCGGATCGCAAAAATTCACCGCCCGCTCTGCCCGAGGCGCAACCGGACCTCGCGATCCGGGAGGGAAACTGGAAACTGTTGTGTAATTATGACGGCCGGCAGCCGGAGCTCTATGACCTCGCTGCCGATCGCGGGGAGACAATTAACGTGGCGGAGGATCATCCGCTGCTGACACGCCGGTTGACCGAGGTCTTGCTGGCCTGGCACCGGGCCATGCCACCGGACCAGGGACCGGTGCTGGGCGTCCAGCCGTCGAACGCTCCCGCGCGCAAGCGAAAGAAAGGGACATCATGACGAGCGTGCGGGACGGCATGACGGTTGTGCTCGCGACGAGCGACCGGGCCAGAAATCCAATGCGCCCCTGGTGGGGCACCCGGATCCTGCCAGGCATGCTGGTCGGCCTCTGGTGGCTCGGTCCCTTGGTGGCGGCCGAACGCCCGAATGTCCTGCTGCTGCTGGTCGACGACCTGAAGCCGGTGTTGGGATGTTACGGAGACCCTGTTGCGCGGACGCCTCACTTGGATCGCCTGGCGCGACGCGGCCTCCGCTTCGACCTGGCCTACTGCAATCAGGCGGTGTGCGCGCCGTCGCGTTTCACCTTGATGCTCGGTTCCCATTCCACGTCCACGGGGCTCTATGGCCTGGGCAGTCAGCTGCGGCAGCGAGTGCCGGACGCCGTGACCCTGCCGCAGTATTTTGCGCGGCATGGATACCGTACCGAGTCGCTGGGAAAGGTGTTTCACATGGGACATGGCAACCATGGGGATCCGCAGTCTTTCGAGGTGCCACCGTTCCACGACAAAGTGATCGAATACGTCGAACCGACCAGCACGTCCGGAGGCCAGCTGACCCGCGAGGAAGCGTACTTCACCAACCAGCGGCTGGGCGACATCCGCACACTGCCGCGCGGGGCGGCTTTCGAGTCGCCGGAAGTTGACGACATGGCTTACGCCGACGGGCGCGTGGCGCGCGAGACGGTCCGGCGGCTGCAAGCCGCGGCAAACCGCCAGCGCGAACAGGCAACGCCGTTCTTCATCGTCGCTGGATTCGCGCGACCGCACCTCCCCTTCAGCGTGCCGAAACTCTACTGGGATCGGTACGATCCTCAGCGGCTGCCTCTGCCCCGCTACGAGCAGCCGCCCGTCGATGCGCCCCGGGTAGCTGGCAAGACGAATAGCGAACTGGCCAACTACGAACCGGTCCCGCCGGACGGTACGGTGACCGGGGACCTCGTGCGGCAGCTGATTCACGGTTACTACGCGAGCGTCAGCTATGTCGATACCCAAATCGGCATCGTGCTCGATGAACTGGATCGATTGAAACTCGCGGACAACACGATCGTGGTCCTCTGGGGAGATCATGGCTTCCACCTGGGTGACCACGGCCTCTGGACGAAGCACACGAACTATGAACAGGCCAATCGGATTCCCCTGTTGATGGTCGCGCCAGGAGTCACGCGCCCGGGGACCGCGACGCGGCAACTGTCCGAAAGCGTTGATCTGTTTCCGACACTGGTCGAACTGGCCGGGTTACCGCCGACAAAGGGGCCGCAGCCAATTGACGGCGTCAGCCTTGTATCGGTGCTGCGCCAGCCGGAGCTTCGCGTGCGTGACCACGCTTACCATGTCTTCCCGCGCGCGAAGCTCGGACGAGCCGTACGCACCGAGCGTTACCGCCTGGTTGGTTGGAACCGTATCGGTGCCGACGACGACGAAACCGAGTGGGAACTATACGACTACGACACCGATCCACTCGAAACCCGCAACGTGGCCTCCGAGCGCCAAGACGTTGTCGCCCAGTTGCGACACATCCTCGCTCGGTACCCCGCACCCGTGCCCGCCAAACCTTGAGCCGGCGGTGCCCGGCGTTCGGCTCTAGCCTTCCCACCGATGGGGATCGCGGTCACTTTACCGCCAGGGGAGCGCGAGCCCTCGCATTGTCCGACGCTAGGCGATACGCTCCGGTGCCCACGTGTGAACGCGCAGCGGCAGGGCCTGAGCGTGGACGCGCGGGGCGCGGGTTGGTTCGGACAGGCCGATCGAACGGAACATCCGGCATTCAAGCTCGTTGATCAGGGCGGCTCGCAGGGGCCAGGGCGGGTGGTGAATCCTCGCTCGATAAAGGTGCTTCCCGTTCGAACTATAAAGACAATAGCGCTCAATCCAATAAAATTCCTC
>JBFWYF010000549.1:0-5478 GCA_050186685.1 Pirellulaceae bacterium | reverse complement strand
TTGTCACATCCCGTTTTCCGGTCGTCATCTTGGGCAGCGGCTGATTGAAGACCGCCAGCAGTCGCGGCGGCTCCATCAACGTCACCTTCGTGTAGAGGCTGCGCCGTCCGTCGCCATCCACGGGACCACGAAACAGCCGCTTGGCGGCGTCCTCAGCTGTCCGATACGGATCGACCGGTGGCCCTCCCACGCTCGCGTCCAGCCGTCCGGACACCTGCAGCATCGCATCGCGGATGGCTTCGGCTTCTAACCGGCGGGCCGGATAGTGGTGCCACCAGCGGTTCTCCGGATCGAGCTCCTTCGCCGCGACGGAAGCGGCGCTGGACTGCCGCCACGTCGCCGAGGTGACCAGTCGACGGATGAGCTGTTTCAGCGACCAGCCTTCCTGCACGAAACGCCCCGCCAGGTAGTCGAGCAACTCCGGATGGACGGGTGGTTCGCCGAGTTGCCCGAAGTCGTCCGGCGTGCGCACCAGCCCTTCGCCGAACAGGTGCAGCCACACGCGATTCACAAAGACGCGCGCCGTCAGCGGATTGGTGTCGTCGACCACCTGCAGGGCCAGTTCGAGCCGACCGCTCGCATCCGGCTCCTGCCGGGCGATCGCGTCTCCGAGCAACCGGAATCCGCCTCGCGGTACTGGCTCGCCCAGGTCAGTATAGGAACCGCGGATGGCCAGCCGTTCGTCGCGGCCCTCGTGCCAGTCGGCCGCCGAGCCGACAGTCCGGTCCGGCTGCAGCTGCCGCTCAACACGCCGATAACGCTCGACCAGCCGGTGCAATTCGGTGCCGGGCATCAACTGATTGGGCAGCAGGCCGGCCCGCAAGGCATCGTCCAGCAACGTCGCATCGTGCGCCGTGGCTTGCTTGCGACTCCAACGTTCGACCGCCGACATCACCAGCCGGCTCAGCCGCACGTCCCAACCTTCACTCATCTGCCAGACGGGCAGGAAGCGATCGAGCTCATCGGCCGGCGGCTTGCCCGGAGGATGCTCATAGATGCGTGTGACGCCGAACCAAGACCGCGGATCGGCGGCGTCCGGCTCTCTGAGCCCGCCATATCCGGTGCGCGGAGGAAAGTAATTGTTCAGCGCCTTGGTCGCCAGTTCCCAATGCACACGCCGCTCGACCCGGTCGATACTCCCCTCGAGCGTGTCGAAATTCCCCGCCGTGACAGTCAACCAGCCAGCGGCGGGTTGATGGAGGAACTTCATGCGCTCGGAATGGAATGCCTGGTCGACTACCATCGCGTGGGCGGCGTGCCGGCCGCCGGCTGCTCCGATCGAAAACGTCTTGGGCTCGCGGGTATCCAGCGTGGGGCTGGCCAGGGCCCCCGCCAGCCGGGCTGACCAGACGTGCGTCCAGCGGCCCGCAGGCAGGATCTGGCTCAGTGCCTGATCGCCCTCGTCCGCCACGACGACTTCACCGTCGCTCGCCAGCCCATGTTGCATGCCGAATCCGTCCCAACGCCAGCCGGGTGCGCTGCCTGCGGCCGTGAAATCCGCCACCAGCTTGAGATGCTGACGGTTATGCCGTCGTCGCCGTTCCCGCTCGGCCAGGAACTCTTGCTCCGTCAGCGGCGACGACAACGACCGTTGCCAGAAACCCGTCAGCGATTCCGGAAACCGCGCCGCCGCTTTGGCATCGGCGGGAAGGGCGCGCAATCGTTCCGCCAGTTGCCCCTCGGCCGCCAGCCACGTGCGGGCTACTTCAGCGCGAATCCGGCTCTTGATCCGCTTCAACCGCGCGAGGGTCGCCCCGTTCGGATCGACCGCATCCGCGCAGCGTACGCCCCAGCGCGTACTCATCACAATCCCGGCCAGTGCGTAATAATCCCGCTGCGACACCGGGTCCAGCTTGTGGTCGTGACATTGGGCGCAAGCCAGAGTCAGCCCCAGAAAACCCTTCCCCACCGTGTCGATCATGTTCGCCACGGCCTCCTGCGTTACTCCTTCGACCGCGGCATTATCGCCATGGCGGCGTTCACCCAGCCGCAGAGCCATAGGGCCGATCACCGCCTCGTTGATACCCATGACCGGATCGACTCGGGGAGCGACAAGGTCGCCCGCCAGCTGCTCCAACAACAATCGGTTCACCGGCACATCCGCGTTCCAGGCCCGGACCAGGTAGTCGCGGTACATCCACGCGTTCTTGGCCGGCGCATCCCATTCGTAACCATGCGTGTCGGCATAGTGGACGACGTCCATCCAGTGCCGGGCCCAATGCTCGCCGAAATGGGGACTGTCGAGCAGCGAATGGACCAGAATCTCCCAGGCTCCCGGCGATTCATCGTTCGTAAAACGTGCCACCTGTGCCGGATCGGGCGGCAAGCCTGTCAAGGCGAAGCTCAGCCGGCGGGCCAGCGTCTCGCGCCCCGCCTCGGGGGACGGGCGCAGGCCGCGCGCCTCGAGGCCCGCCAACACGAACCTGTCAACCTCGTTACGCACCCATCCAAAACGCTCGACTGCGGGCACAGCTACCGGTCGAACCGGCTGGAGACTCCACCACGACGAGCGATTCCGATACGTCGCTTCCCAATCCGTATCCGCAGCGGAAGGAACGCCCGCGCTCCCCCGCGGATCGGGGGCTCCCATCATGACCCAACGTTCGAAGTCGGCGATCACGGCGTTGGGCAGCCGCGGTCGGCGCGGTGGCATGGCCGTATCCACCTCTTCGTGCCGCATCGCCCGGAGCAGCGGACTGCCGACGGGATCACCGGGAATCACCGCCGGCTCGCCCGTCTCTCCCCCCGTCGACCATCCGGCCCGAGTATCCAGCCGCAATCCACCCTCGGGCTCGGCCACCCGCGCGCTGTGGCAGCTATAGCAATGCTCGACTAGCACCGGGCGAATTCTCGACTCGAAGAATTGCAGCTGCTCCGGCGTCCAATCCGGTTCGGCAGCTCGTCCCCCTCTCGGCATCAGGACAAGGCACACCACCCAGACTGCAGCGCAGGTTCGTCTCATCGGCATTCATCGGGCATCCGAGGCCCATCCTCTATCTCGGGACTGGCGAGCGCGCACGATTCATCCTTGCTCCACAGGTTACCTGAGCGAGGGACAATCTGCCATTGCTGCGAGCCTCGGAGCCTCAGGTCGAAGTTCGCCTATGCCGGTCCCCACCGTGGAAGTAGACTGTCATCCCCGGGAGAGCAGGCATGGGCGACTTGTTGGAACCTTTCTTGCGCCGGATCGGCGACAGCGGCCTCGTTTCCGCGGACGAGCTGCGCGCCTTGATCGATGGCCTCTCCCCGGAGCAGCAAGCGGATGCCGACCAGGTCGCGAGGGAAATGGTACGTCAGAAGAAACTGACGGCTTACCAGGCCCAGGAGATCTATCGCGGCAACGGCAGATCCCTGGTGCTGGGCAACTATGTCGTGCTCGACAAGCTCGGTCAGGGCGGAATGGGCATGGTGCTTAAGGCCGAGCATCGGCGTATGAAGCGCATGGTGGCCTTGAAGATCATTTCGCGCAGTGTCGCGAGGAATGCAGATGCCGTGCAGAGGTTCCAGCGCGAAGTCGAGGCAGCTGCCCGGCTGCACCATCCGAACATCGTCATGGCACACGACGCCGACGAAGCCAACGGCATCCATTTCCTCGTCATGCAGTACGTCGAAGGCAAGGACCTGTCGGCGTTGGTCAAGCAGCACGGGCCGCTATCGGCGGCCAAGGCGGTCGACTATATCCTGCAGGCAGCGAGGGGACTGGAGTACGCCCACAAGCAGGGCGTCGTGCATCGCGATATCAAACCCTCGAATCTGCTCGTCGACCGCGAGGGGATCGTCCGGATTCTGGACATGGGACTCGCCCGCATCGACGAGCCCACGAATAAACCGGGCCAACTGACCGTGACCGGGCAGTTGATGGGAACCGTCGACTACATGGCTCCCGAGCAGGCCCTGGACACCAAACGCGCGGACGCGCGAGCCGACATTTATTCGCTGGGCGCATCGCTCTGGTACTTGTTGACAGGGCAGCCTCTTTTTCGAGGCGACTCGTTCGCAAAACGGCTGATGGCCCATCAGTCCGGACCCATCCCCTCGTTGGAGGACCACGGCGTGGCGGCGTCGGCGGCGCTCGTCGCGGCTTTCGAGAGGATGGTGGCAAAGTCGCCGGATGACCGCTTCGCGAACATGACCCAAGTGATCGCTGCGCTCGCGACTTGCCAGACCGGTCCTTCAGCGATGCCCGCAATCGGACCGGCAGCAGGGCCCAGGTCGGGGGACGACAGCCGATTCGGCCAGTTACTGCGCGAACAACATGCGGCCGCAGTCTCGTCCGCGCCGGCCGAAGTATCGCCGCGACCGACCCCCGGGACGGGCCACGCCGCCACGGTGCGCTCGGCTCACACGCACACGCAAACCGCCGGCACGCCGCCCGCCATGCCCCGTATCTTGGCCGCCCGGCCGCAGGCATCCGATCCCCTGGCCGTGCGTCGATGGAGCAGGCACTGGATGATGCCCGGCCTGGCGGCGGGCCTGGCGACCGCAGGCCTGGGAATCGTGTGGCTGTGGCCAGATCCCCCCCGTTCTCCAGCACACTCCCCCGAGGCACCATCGGCGCGGACCACGCCGGCGGGCCCTGCCGGCCCCTCTCCGACTGCCAGCCTCAGCACATCCTTCCCGTCGGCTGCAACTTCCGATGCGCCTGTGGACCTCTTGCGGCTGCTCGCTCCCGAACTGCTGCAGGTCCGCTGGTCCCTGGACAATGGCGTATTGGTGAACACGCCCAGCCGAGGCCCGGCCGTTCAGGAACTGCCATATGCTGTTCCTCCTTCCTATCGGCTCGAAGCCACCATCGAACGGGCGGCCGAGCAAGGCGTGCTGCACGTCAGCGTGCTCGTGGGAACGAGCCGCACCCAGATTGCTCTGGATCTCAACCAGCGAACCGGCATCAGCGACTACGACAGGCTCCCTTCTTTCGCCAACGCGAACCCGACCATGTACGGCGCACCGCTCTTCAGGGCTAATGTTCCGCGCGAGTTTGTCATTGAGGTGTCGCCGCATAGTGTCTGGATGACGTGTGATGGCCAAACGATCATCGACTGGCGCGGGGATGCGAGCGTACTTTCGGGCGAAGCGCGGTTCTCCGGGGCACCCGACAAACTCTGGCTTTCGGCGAGCGGGCGACCGTTCCGCATCAGCCGCCTGACCTTGGCGCCGCTCCGTCACGTGCCCGTCGCGCGCGGGCCGAGCAGCGCCGACGTTCTCAGCTCGCTTGCGACGCCCGCCGACCAATGGTCGGCACCCGAGTCCCTGGGTCCGAACATTTGCTCTCCTTCCCATGAACGGCTGATCGCTCTGACGGAAAGCGATCGTACGATCTGGTTTCTTCGTGATGGCAAGTTGCTCTTCAGCCGGCGTCCCACGCCACAGGCGGAATTTCCTCTCGCGGAACTCGTGCCGGGCATCGAGCAAGCACTGGTGCTCACCGCCACAGTGGCGCCCGACGGGCTCCAGGTGCTGTTTGGCAGCCGCGTCGAG
>JBFWYF010000548.1:0-5479 GCA_050186685.1 Pirellulaceae bacterium | reverse complement strand
CGATCGTCAGCGACGTGAAGTTCGCGTTGCAGGAGCTGAACAAGTTCGTCGAACCAAGGAATGACCTCGGTGACTGGGTGGCCCAATGCCAGCGGTGGAAGAAGGAGCATCCCTTCAAGTTCGACGAACATTTTGATGGCATCCTGCAACAGCACGCCATCAGCGAGCTGTCGCGGCTGACGAGCAACCGCCGCACGATCGTGTCGGTAGGCGTGGGTCAGCATCAAATGTGGGCGGCTCAGTTCTTCAAATTCCGGGAACCGCGGACCTGGATGTCCAGTTCGGGGCTGGGAACGATGGGGTTTGGGCTGCCGGCGGCGATGGGAGCGCAGGCGGCGTTTCCCGATGCCTTGTGTATCGACATTGACGGGGACGGCAGCTTCCAGATGAACATCCAGGAGCTGGCAACCTGTTACTGCGAGGGACTGCCGGTCAAAGTGCTGCTGCTGAACAATCAGCACCTGGGGATGGTAGTGCAGTGGGAGGACCGCTTTTTCCAGCGGAATCGTGCCCACACGTATCTCGGACCGATCCATCATGAGGAAGCGGTTGGCAAAGGCCAGACGGGATTTGCGCGGGAGTGGTATCCCGATTTTGTGACGATTGCAAAAGGATTCGGCTGCGGCGCCGCGTCGGTGCAGAAAAAGGCCGACCTCGTGCCTGCCCTGGAAGAGATGATCCGGTACGAGGGCCCTTACGTACTGGAAGTGCGAGTTCCTTATCAGGAGCACGTGCTGCCCATGATTCCCTCGGGTCGCACCGTCGACGATATGATCGTCGAATAGTCGTTCGTGGTTTTCCGCTCCCGGAGGCCTTTCCAAGTTGAATACGGTCGCACCGCGCGCGTCGATCCTCGGGTTCATCGGGATAGGTAGCCTACTCGCCTTGTTGGGCGTGAGCGGGCCCGCGCGGGCCCAGACGCTGTACTGGGGTGCCGACGCGGAGGGAGGTGCGCCGTATGTCTTCAAGGATCCCGTCGATCCCGAGCAGAACATCGGATTCGAAGTAGAACTGGCCGCGGCTCTGTCTCGCGAGCTCGGACAGCCGATCGAGTTTCGGCAGTACAACTACGACAGCCTCGTCGTCGGGTTGGAGCGGGGAGACTTCGACTTCGCCATGAACGGGCTGGAGTCCACGCCGGATCGCCAGACCCGCTTACGGCTCAGCCGCCCCTACTACCGATACCGGCTGCAGCTCGTCGTTCGAAACGAGGAAAGTCGATTTGGGAACCTCGAACAGTGCAAGGCGATCGGCGGCATCGTCGGGACGCTGGGAGACACGGCCGCCTCGCGGATGCTGGAAGCACGCTCGATTCCAAGCAAAGTCTATGACGGACAAGCGGAGCCGTACCAGGACCTCGAACTCGGGCGTATCGATGCGGTGCTGCTCGACGAACCGATTGCTGTCTACTACGCGTTGCCGAACCCGAAACTGCGGTTCCTGGGCGAGCCCTTTGCGGAAGGGCAGTACGCGATTGCCTTTCGCAAGGACCAAGAGGCACTGGCGACCCGCTTCGACGAGGCGTTGACGCGGCTGGAACGGTCTGGGGAGCTTCGCCGGATCGCAGGCAACTGGGAGACGCCGACGGCGGATGTCCTGCAGCAGACGGGACGAGCATTAACCTTTGCGCGCTATTTTCCGCTCCTCTGTTCGGCGGCCTGGGTCACGATCCGAGTATCGGTGCTAAGCATGGCACTGGCCATGGCCATCGGGCTGCCGGTGGCGCTTCTGCGGCTGTACGGTCCAGCCCCGCTGCAAGGGCTGGCGATTGGGTACGTCGAGTTCTTTCGCGGCATCCCCGTGCTGCTGCTGCTCTACCTGCTGTATTACGGAATTCCGTCCCTCTTCAAACACTACGGCATCGACCTGCGTCCCAGTGATTTCACCGTGGCCATTCTGGCCTTCGGACTGAACTATGCCGCGTACGAGGCGGAAATCTACCGAGCGGGCATCGCCGCGGTACCACGCGGCCAATGGGAAGCGGCCGCTTCGCTGGGCATGTCCCCCTCGCTGACGTTCCAGCGGATTATCCTGCCCCAGGCCCTTCGCATGACGATTCCGCCCATGACCAACGACTTCGTCGCGCTGTTCAAGGACACCAGCCTGGTCAGCGTGATCGCTATCGTGGAGCTGACGAAGCAGTACCAGATTCTGGCGAAGTCGAGCTTGAAATACACCGAGATTGGACTGGCAACGGCCGCATTGTACTTGATCATGTCCGTGCCGCTAGGACATCTGGCGAGACACCTGGAAAAGCGCTGGGGGAAAACGGAATGAGCGCGCCGCAAGGAGTCGTGTTTCGCGATGTGACGAAGCGATATGGCACGCGGGTGATCCTGAACCGCATCAACCTCACCATCGCACCCGGCGAGATCGTCGCGCTGATCGGGCCCAGCGGAGGCGGCAAGTCGACCTTGCTGCGCTGCATCAACGGACTCAACACGTTCGATGAGGGCGAGATCACGGTAGGACCGTATCGCCTGGTCGCCCAAGCCCCGTCGGACGATCTCCAGGCAATACGCCGCACGTACGGCATGATCTTTCAGGATTTTCAGCTGTTCCCCCACCTGACCGCCCTGCAGAACGTCATGGAAGCACCGCTAAGGGTGCTGCAACAGCCCCGCGCCGTGGTTCGGGCCAGGGCTCAGGAGCTGCTGGACCGCATGGGACTCGGCGAGCGCCAGGATGCCTATCCCCGCCAGCTGTCAGGTGGACAAAAGCAACGTGTCGCCATCGCCCGGGCGCTGTCGATGGAGCCGCGCGGGCTGCTCTGTGACGAGATCACCAGCGCCCTCGACCCTGAGCTGAAAGGGGAGGTACTGGACGCCGTCCTCGGATTGAGGAACGAAGGGCTGACGATCATCATGGTGACGCACGAGATCCATTTCGCCAGGCGAGCGGCGGATCGCGTGGTCGTCCTGGCCGATGGAATCATCGTGGAAGAGGGTCCGCCGGAGAAGGTGCTCGAGTCGCCGCAAACGCCACGGACCCAGCGGTTTCTCAGCCAGGTGTTGGCCTGATCCACGCCGCTCCGCGCAGGTCCGCGCCGCTTGGCCTACCGATAGCCTGCTTTGTCCCTTCAGGAGTCTGCAGCGATGTCTCTGGAATTCATCAATCCTCCCAGCCTCGGGCGTACCTCGGGTTGGACGCACGTCGTCACCGCGCAAGGCGGCAGGACGATTTACATCTCCGGTCAAACCTCGCTGAACGAACGGGGGGAAGTGGTCGGGGTCGGCGACTTAAAAGCGCAGACGGAGCAGACCTTTCACAATCTGTCTATTGCCCTCGCCGCAGCCGGTGCGACCTTCCGCGATGTCGTAAAAACAACCGTGTTTGTCGTGAACCTGCGGCCCGAACATGTGCCGATTCTGCGTGAAGTCCGCAGCCGTTACGTCGCCGCGGACCGCCCCCCCGCCAGTTCGCTCGTCGGAGTCACCGCGCTCGTCGGCCCCGACTGGCTGATCGAAATCGAAGCGATCGCCGTCGTCGACTCAGACTAGCAGAAGGAACAGCAGCAGGCAGAGTTGCAGGCCAGCCAGAACCAGCGCGATGCCCGTGCCCAGTCGACCGTTCCGCTGGTGGATGAGCAGCAGCACCGTGCAGGCGAGCACGGTGCCCAGGAACTTGGCCGCGACCAGCAGCCAGACCTGGCCTCCGTTCAGCGCAATGAGCACCCGTCCCTGCGGATTGAGTTCGACCAGGTGATTCCGGTGTTGTACCACTAAATAGCCATCAATGACGGACACGCCGATGATAAAGAGCCACAACAGCCGGAACAGCCAACTTCGCAGGTGACACGATTGCGTCGCGGTCTGGTGCTCTGCCGCCGTGCTATCGCCGGCGGCGGGGGACTTGACGCCCGACCGACACCCGTCACCCGCCCAGCCGTCGCCAGGCCAATCATGTCCAATCTTGGGTCCCTTCACGGCCGTCATGCTGCATCTCGCGGGGAAGCCGATATCACTGGCGGAACGCGTTCGCTCCACAACAGCGTGCCGTCCTCCCACTGCCATAGGCACGTCCGCCCGTCGGAACTCCACGTGATCACCTGGCGGTCGTTCAAGAATCGGGCCCCCAGCGTGTAGTCGTCGCCCGCGTCCAAGCGGCGCACGAGTTCTCCACTCACGACGTTCCAGATCGTCACTCCCCGGTCGTCCTCGTCACCCATCACCAGCAGTCGCGAGTCAGGTGAGAAGCTGGCGGTGACACACACAAAGCCGCTGCGCATGTGAGGCATGGATCGCAGCTGCCAGGCCGCCGAAGGCGTTTCCCGTCGCCAGACGAACAACGTACCTCCAAACCCGATCCCAAGCGCCGATCGACAGTCAGGACTGATGGCAATGTCATGGACAGGCTGGTTCCCACCCGGCAGTTCGCAGCGCAAATCGCCCGTCTCGCCATCGAGTTCGATTATGCGCAGATGAGTCTCCTCCGACACCTGGCAGATCACCGATTGGCCCTGGGGGGCGATCTCGATACAAGTCGCGGCCGCCGAAAAGCGGCACCAACGCAGATTCCAGCGCGGGATGTCCCAGGCATAGATCGCCTCCCGGTCGATGGACATCAGCGTTCGGCCATCCGACGACAGACTCATCGCATGCGGCGTGCCCCGCAGGTGTCGGCCGATCGCTCCGGCCCCGACCGCCAGCCGCACATCTACGCCAGAAACCGTTCCATTCTCGTCGCCGAGAAAGACAATGCCCCTCGCATCGCTCGTGGCCATGCACACGGGTCGCATCTCCCGAGGCAATGCGATTTCGCGATGCCGCCGCATCGGAAAGTCCTGGGCGAACAGCCGAAGCCGCAATCCAACGTCGGTATGCGAGGGGAGCGTGCGCACGAGCGCAACACCATAACGTGACTCGCCACAGATCCCATAGCCCAGAATCGAATGACTGGGATGGTCCTCCAGACGATGGACTTCCGCTGGCAAGAAAACCACTCCGCCCACAGCCGCGCAGGAGAGTACGGCGACGAACGACTGCAGCAAGGCACGAGCACATTGAAGCGGAGTGTCAGACAGCGCAAACTGCAGCAAGTACCTAGGCATAACATATTCCTGAAGTCTGTTCCGTCAGTTTTCGGACGTCGAAGTAGATACCAGGAACGTCATATTCAGTTTCCTGGCCAGCTTCTGCCCGATTTCCCGGCATCCTTGCCCTAATCCGAGGCAAGCTCCGATAGAATTGACAACTCGATGAAAGGTGGGACCCTGGATGTTTCTCGCGTAGCAGTAAGGCTTTTCGGTCTCAGTTGCCGCAAGCCGTCCCCACTTCATGCATATGCCAGACCAACCGACCGGAAATCTCTTCCCGCCTTGCCCTCCCCTTGCTCGAATCTTTTTCAGTGCCCTCTGCGTTGCCGAGTTCACCGATCGAAGGCATGGAAACGCAGAATTCGCAGAATGTCGCCGAGAAGTACTGACTTCGCCTTGTTTCAGCGCCCTCTGCCCTGCTCCTGTCCGCGCCCTCTGCGTTGC
>JBFWYF010000547.1:0-5480 GCA_050186685.1 Pirellulaceae bacterium | reverse complement strand
GGGAACCCCGGCCAGCGCCGCGGCGGCTACTGCTTCTTCGTCGTCGGAGGTCAATCCGGACGCGGCCGAGGCGGCCGCGTCGCAGGATGGGGGGACGGTGGCGAAGTCGTGGCGGCATGGCTTCTTGTCGCTGACGGTGGACGAGTACCTGGAGGTACTCGACCGCACCGGGCGGTTGCTCGTCGACGGCAAGCCGGGCGCGATCGACCCTCAGCTGGAGCCGATCCTGGTGCGGCTGGCGATCCAGCCGCAGGCTTGGCTGACGATGCTCGAGAAGTACGAGGTCTGGTTCCACCGGTTCGTCGGGCGCACCGAAAACGTGCTGACGCGTGCCGCAGCGCTGGGCCAACGCTGGGTGCAGGGCATCTCGCACTGCCGCGTCGGGTTCAGCTAGGTCCGTTCACGACCGACGGGAACCCTTCGCTCTCTGCCCCGTAGCTACTCTTCGGTCTGTCACTCCGCGCGGACAGAAGCTCGCTGCGCGCGGGATAATACCAGTTGGGCCGCTTCACGTACGATTCGGCACGGCGGCACTGTGAACCAGCGCCGCATGGCCCCTTCACGGCAACCCACGATCCCCCTCAATTGCCCAGCTTCCAACTCTACCCATCCCACGCCTGAACGATGCCTGGCTTGCTTTCAGCTATCCCCCTCAATTGCCCAGCTTCCAACTCTACCCATCCCACGCCCGAACGATGCCTGGCTTGCTTTCATGGCTTGCTTTCAGGCTTGCTCTCAGGTTCTCGTGCCCTCTTTCGCTTGCGTGGCTAGCTTTCTCGGGACCAGCAGCGCTAGGACGGCGGCGGGCACTTTTTCGCGGCAGCCGCCGAAGCAATGCGGCGAATCCTGGTCGATGCCGCTCGGCGCCGCCTGCGTGAGAAGCACGGCGGCGGGCAGGCCGTGCTGCCACTCCAGGATGCGGACATTCCGTTGCAGCAGCCAGCGAAGGAAATCCTGGCGGTCAGCGAAGCGCTGGATCAGATCGCACTATCGCGCAGGGTTCGACTGGACTAGGTTCTGACTGGCAATTCCAGTTCTACCTTGATCCAACCCGTTTTTCGCTTGTCGAACTCTTTATAGGCCTGAAGGACGTCCGTCAGTGGTTCTTGCCGAGCTGGGATGACCGCTAAAGGATCGATCTGCCCGGTGTGGACCATATTGACGAGGTGAGAGAGGTATTTCCGGTGCGGGCAGTTGCCCATCTGCATGGTGATGTTCTTGTTCATCGCGGCGCCGATGTTGAAGAACTGGGCCGTCTGCGGATAGACTCCCACGATCGACAACGTTCCCGCCTTGGCGATCACTTCGACGGCCCAATCCAGCACTCGCGAAGGCGCATTTCCCGGAATCCAGTTGCCCCCGTGCGGGCTCGTCCGGGGCGCAACATCCGTTACTTGTTCGCGATGTCGCGAGCGCTCGGCCGAAGGGAGCCAAGATGCAAGCCAGCCTTCGTCGGGAGCATAGGCATACACGCCGACCGCATCGATAACGCGCAGTGCGCCGATGCCCTGCGTCTGAGCGCGAATGGTCTCGACCGGATCCGCCCGATTGAAATCAATGACTTCGGCTCCCATTCGTTCCGCCGCGGCGAGCCGATCGGGTAACGTATCGATGGCGAACACCGTCCCGGCTCTCATGAGCATGGCGCTGGCGATACAAAACAATCCGACCGGCCCACATCCGAATACCGCGACGCTGTCTCCCGGCTTGATCTCCGCACAATCCGCCGCAAAGTAACCGGTCGGAAAGATGTCCGAGAGCAGGATTGCTTGGTCGTCGCTGACGTTTTCAGGCAACTTCACGAGCCCGGCGTCGGCCAGCGGAATGCGGGCGAACTCCGCCTGCAGACCGTGAAACGGACCGGTCATCGCCGGTCCCCCGAAGAAGGCCGTTCCCGCTTGCTTGCCATTGGGATTGGCCTCGTCACATTGTGAGTGGTAGCCCGCCTGGCAGTATGAGCATTTCCCGCACGCGATGGTCGATGGTATGACCACTCGATCCCCGACTTGGAGACCTGTCACGTTGCGTCCTATTTCTTCGACAACGCCGACTCCTTCGTGGCCCAGGATGGTGCCGGACTCCATTCCCGGCATCGTGCCGCGGGCTAGGTGGAGGTCTGTGCCACAAATGGCGCTGGCCGTCAGACGCACGATCGCGTCGGTCTGCTCTTGAATGGCTGGCTCGGCAACATTGTCAAGGCGGATGTCACCGATAGCATGAAAAACCACGGCGCGCATAATACAAGGCTCCTGAGAGGGGGGAATGGCTCACCACCCGCAAATGATGCGCCTCGCTTCCGCCTCAAGCAGTGGGCGGAGAGAATGTGATGGCGTCGCTCATGCCAGTAGAATGGGCCGCCAAGAGCTTGGTCGACGAGGGTGAATCAAGCTCGATCATTCAGGATGCCCGTGGACCGTCGCGGGCATCCGCCTGCGGTAGAAGAATGACCGCGCCAGAAGTTTGGCCGCTTAAGGAATTGGTACACGCTATGAGCCCAGCTCGCAGCGCGAAGGTGAGCCGATGATCCGCTCGTCTTTGACGCGCTATCGTGGTGTCCTCGTTGTCGTGCTCATTCTCTACGTATTACTGGGCGCTGGGATCTCATTCTGCGGCTGGGCTTTCGACAATGAGCGCTTGACCGACTGGTTCGGCCACGGCGTCTCGATCCAGCCCAACGCCTGCGTGCAGCTGATGCTCGCGGCAGCGGGCACGTTGGCCTTCACATGGGGTCGACATCGGGTCGTCATGGTGTTGGGCGCATTAGTGTGCTTGAGTGGAGGACTCACGCTCGCTCAGTATATCATCGGCGTCGACCTCGGCTTCAATCATCAATTGCTCTTTGGACGCACGTGGGGCCATGCGTCAACGGTCACGCCCGGCAGGGTGGGGCCGCCCGCGTCGAGTTCGTTCATTCTGCTGGGGGCCGCGCTAGCCATGCTGGCCGCCGCGACACGCGACGAGCGTACGGCACGACGTCTGCGCTGCTGGGTGCCGATTGTGGGGGTGCTTGTCTGCGGGATCGTGGTGTTTTCGCTGCTGGGTTATCTGTTCGGCTCCAAGCCGTTTTACAACATCCCAGGACTATCGGCGATCGCCCTGCAAACCTCCACGATGCTGCTAGCGCTGGCCGCCGTATTGATCCTGCTCGTGCCCGAAGAGCAGCCGATGTTGCTGTTGCTGGATGCCTCGGGTACGGGTGCGATGGCGAGGCTTTTGCTGCCGGTTGCTCTCTTGCTGCCGCCGCTGATCGTGCTGGCTCGAACGGTTGGTTATGACGCGGGATGGTATGACCTCGGCACGTCGCAAACGCTAGGCGCGCTGGCAACGATGATCGTCATGGCGGGGCTGACGTGAGTGGCCTTGCTGGCGGCGCGGCAACACGAGCAGCGGCTTGCCGAGCAGCTTCGGCTGAGCAATTCGATCACCGACAACGCCACCACCGCGCTGTTTATCCTCGACGAGCGGCAGCAGTGCGTGTTCATGAATCCCGCGGCCGAGCAGTTGACAGGCCTTACGTTCGCCGAGGTTCGTCGGCGGGGCGGAGCATTGCGCGACATCGTGCACCCTACTCGGTCCGACGGCTCGGCGCATCCACTCAGCGAATACCCGCTCGATCAGGTCTTCCCCACCCGCAATCAGAAAAAGGGCGAAGAAGTGTTCGTCCACAAGGACGGCCACTTTTATCCGGTTGAGTTCTCGGCCAGCCCGCTCCGCAACGAGAAGGGTCAGGCCAGGGGCACCGTGATCGAAGTGCAGGACATCACGGCTCGCAAGCAGGCCGAACAGGAGCTGCGCGAGAGCCAGCGATTGTTGCGCGCGATGCTGGCGCAGTTCCCGGCAGCGGTTGGGGTGATGGACCGCAGCGGCGTGTGGACTTTGACCAATTCGCTGATGGATCAGTACGTGCCGGAGGCGATTCCCGTGACGCCGTCCGGTCGCAAGCCTCGCTGGCGGGCCTGGGATGAACGAGGCCGCCTCCTCCCGCCAGAGGATTGGCCTGGACAGCAGGCCCTGCGCGGCGAGGTGGTCGTTCCCGGCTTGGTGATGCTCCACGTCACGGATGAGGGCCAGGAGCGGTGGATGCGCGTCGGCAGCGCCCCGCTGCGGGACGATCAGGGCGCGATCGTCGGTGCTACGTGCGTCGTGCAGGACATTGATGAGGCCAAGCGGGCACAGGACGCGCTGCGGGAAAATGAGGAGCGGCTGCGTCTGGCGATGGACGCGGCCAACGCCGGAAGCTGGAAAGTCAATCCGCGCACTGGTGAATTCATCGCCTCAGAACGTGCGCTGGCCTTGCACGGTTTGCCGCCGGGCACGCACATGACGCACCAGCGGGCCCTGGACTGCGTTCATCCGGACGACCGCGCGGCAGTCGAGAAGGCGATCCATCGGGCCGTCGAGGCAGGCGAACCCTTGCGACTGGAACATCGCGTGCCCCGACCGGACGGGTCGATTGGCTGGGTGGCTGCCCAGGCGGAGGCCCGAAACGAGAATGGCCAGACGTGGATCGTCGGGCTCGTACAAGACATCACCGAGCGGAAGCAAACGGAGGAGGAGTTGGCCCGTGCGGTCGCTCGCGCCGATGTGGCGCAACTCGCGGCCCGCGCTACCTGTTATGAATTCCGCCCGGCGACGGGCGAGGTCATCCGCAACGCGACACTCGAGGAGGTTCTCGGCTACTTACCCGAGGAGTTGGACGCCACGCCGGGAGGTTGGCGAGCGCTGATCCACCCCGAGGAAGTCGCAGCCTTCGATGCGGCGGTGGCCGACGCCATGCTCCATGGCGTCCCCATAGCGCTGGAATATCGCGTCCGACACAAGGCGGGGCACTGGGTCTGGATGTCGGACCAGGCCAGCGTATTTCGCGATCCGGACGGGAACATCGGGCGAATCGTCGGGTTAGTGAAGGACGTCACCGAGAGTAAACGGACGGAGGAGGCCCTGCGTGACGCCCTCGCGGATGCGCAGCTGCTGCATCGGCTTACGGTGGAAATGGCGCAGCCCGGGACGCCGCAGACGCTCTATGAATGCCTGATGGATGCCGCGGTCGAAATCATGCACTCGGATTTCGCTAGTTTGCAGATGCTATACCCGGGGCGAGGCCAACCGGGTGGCAAGGGCGAGCTGCGCCTACTCGCGCATCGCGGTTTCCCACCAGAAGCCGGCCGGCATTGGGAATGGGTGCGGGCCGATTCAGCCTGCGCCTGCGGCATCGCGCTCCAGGAGAGCCAGCGCTGCGATATTCCGGATATTGTTTGCGATGAGCGGATCACTGGGGCAGATCGTGATGTATACGTTCAAACTGGAATTCGCGCCGTGCAGACCACGCCGCTGATCGCTCGCGATGGGCACATACTGGGCGCCATCTCTACGCATTGGAAGACGCCGCGCGACCCACACATGCTGACCGAGCGCGACTGGCGGATGTTGGATGTGTTGACCCAACACGCGGCCGACCTGTTGGAGCGGGTCAAGACGGA
>JBFWYF010000546.1:0-5528 GCA_050186685.1 Pirellulaceae bacterium | reverse complement strand
GGTCTGCCGGTTCCATCCGGCCGCCTGCCGGGCCGAATCGATGGCCAGTTCGATGTTGCGCAGCGCGGTTTCAAAGCCGACCGCACGGGGATTCCCGGGGCCCGCTTGTCCTACGCCCCGAGGCGCGCCGCCGAGAGCGGCGTCCTTCGCCGCCACCCAGGCGATCGTCTTGGAACCACCGCCATCTACCCCTACGACCAGCTCTGCATCGTTTGCGGTCATGCAAGGCTCGCTTCGCGGTCCGTTGTTATCCTGCCGTGCGGGGTGACGGCGGAGGGAACGGGTCGAGCGACCGCCGGATGGTTCCTGCGAGCGCACCGCGCAACTGACCGCCCGCTTCGGCCAGCAGCTGGCGAGCTCCGTCGGCGGCAATGCCATGGTGGTGCGCGACGACGGCTGTCTTCAGCTCGCCATCGCATTGCCCCAGCAAAATTTCTGCTCGTTCTTCCGTCAGCCCCGTCAATTCGGCGACGATCCGCCGTGTCCGGTGCAGCAGCTTGTGGTTGGTAGCCCGCAAGTCGACCATCAGATTACCGTAGGTCTTTCCCAACTGCACCATGGTGCCCGTTGTCAACATGTTCAGCACCATTTTGGTGGCGGTACCGGCCTTCAGGCGGGTGGAACCGCTGATCACCTCGGGGCCAACAACCGGAGTGATCATGAGATCAGCGGCGGCGGCCAGCGCGGACCCATCGTTGCATGCCAGCCCGATCGCCAGGGCGCCGCATTGTCGTGCGAATCGCAAGCCGCCCAGCACATAGGGAGTGCGACCGCTGGTGGCGATCCCCACCAGCACGTCCCGGGCGGACAAGTCAATCGCCTGCAGATCGGCGACGGCCCGTTCGGGCTCGTCCTCGGCGCCTTCGACCGCCTTCAGCAAGGCGCCGTAGCCTCCCGCGATCAACCCGATGACCAGCTCGGGCGGCGTGCTGAACGTGGGCGGACACTCGGCCGCATCGAGTACGCCGAGACGGCCTGATGTCCCGGCCCCCAGGTAGACCAGCCGTCCGCCGCGCCGCAATCGGTCCGCAATCGACTCGATCGCTCGGGCAATCGCCGGCAATTCCCGCCGCACGGCCACCGCCACCGTCGCATCCTCGTCATTCATCAGGCGAACCAGTTCGAGAGGCGCCAGAGTATCGATTTTCTCCGAGGCCGGATTGCGGGCTTCGGTGGTCAGCTGATTGAGCGAGGCCATGGGGTGTGTTTATGATTCGTGGTTTTCCAGCGGCATTTACCAGGGCGACGGACTATCCTACGGCAGCCCCGACGCGGGCACCATGGCATGCCGGACATGCGCTGGCCCGCAGCGCCGCGACGCCGCGAAGCCGCCAGGATTTAAGAGTCATGTCCCTTCAGCTCGGTCTCATCGATCTGCTCGTGCTCGTCGGCTACCTGCTGTCGATCGTCGCAATTGGCTTATGGGCCGGAGGAGCCCCGCGCAACTTGGACGCGTACTTGCTGGGCGACCGCAACCTGCCCTGGTGGGCGATCCTCGGTTCGATTGTCGCGACGGAAACCAGCACGGCCACCGTGCTGAGCGTTCCGGGCGAGGCGTATGGTCCGGCGGGCATGAAATTCCTGCAGTTAACGCTGGGCTATGTGGTGGGGCGGTCCGTGATTGTCTACGCCTTGCTGCCCCTGTACTTCCGCGGCAAGTTGTTTACGGCGTACCAGGTACTCGACCAGCGATTCGGTGGAGCCACAAAACAGGCTGCTTCGCTGTTGTTCCTCGTCACTCGCAATCTGGGCGACGGACTCCGATTGTTCCTGGCCGCGCTGGTGCTGAACCAGCTCGCCGGGCTCCCCTTTACGGCGTCGGTACTCGTGATGGGGGTGGCCACGATTATCTACACCTACTTCGGCGGCATGCGGTCTGTTGTGTGGAACGACTGCGTCCAGCTCGTGATTTACATGGCCGGCGGCATCGCGGCGCTACTGGTATTGATTGACCAGTTGCCCGGCGGGTGGCCGGAACTGCGAGAGTTTGGCGTCGCCACGGGTAAGTTCCAACTGTTCAACTGGCGCTGGTCGCTCAGCGATCCCTACACGTTCTGGGCGGGGCTGATCGGCGGTGCGGTGCTGACTATTGGTACGCATGGTACGGATCATATGATGGTGCAGCGGTACTTGAGTGCGCGGAGCCAGCGGGATGCCGGGCGGGCGTTGATCGCCAGCGGCTTTGTTGTGTGCGCCCAATTCGCCTTGTTCCTGCTCATCGGTGTTGGGCTGGCGGCGTTCTATGCGCACCAGCCCGCAAAAGTATTCAGCAAAGACGATGTCGTCTTCGCCGATTTCATCATCTCGTCTTTCCCGCGCAATACGGGGCTGATCGGATTGATGCTCGCCGCTATTCTGGCCGCCGCCATGTCGACACTTTCCAGTTCCTTGAACTCTTCGGCGTCAGCCTTCGTGAATGATTTCTATGTCGGGTGGTGCCGGGAAACGCCGTCGCCCGATCGGCTGTTTCACGTGACGCGGCGGCTGACGATCGTGTTCGGACTGGTTCAGGTCGTTATTGGCGTCGTAGCATTCGGGTTCGAGAATTCGGTCGTTCGGAACGCACTCACGATCGCCGGGTTCTCCTCGGGGCTGCTGCTGGGCGTCTTTGCGCTGGGTGTGATCACGACCCACGTCGACCAGTTCTCGGCGCTGGTGGCCATGGCCATCGGGCTGACCGTACTACTCGCGATACAGTTTGCCACTCCGCTCGTGAATGTCCGCGTGGCCTTTCCTTGGATTCCCCTGATTGGCTGTACGACTACTTTCCTGGCGGGCCTGGCTGTGGCCCGGCTGAAATCGATAGGGAGACCTGGTTCATGATCGCTGTTGACCGATCGTCTTGGAGCTGGATCCGCGGAATTGTCGCCAGGATGGTTCAAAGACCGGTGAGCTGGCTGGCCGGCTGGTTGATGGTGGCCTGGCTGGCCCAAATCCCTGGCGTGAGTGCCGACGGGCTGGAAGTTGTCGCACCCGAAATGGTGGGGATGGACGGCGGACATCTGGCTCGCATCGATGGGCTGGTCGAGGAAGCGCTGGCCGAGCGTCGGATGCCCGGCTGCGTTGTCTGCGTCGGTCGCCGCGGCAAGATCGTATTCCTGAGAGCTTACGGTCACCGGCAAGTTGAACCGCAGCCCGAACCAATGACGGTCGATACCGTGTTCGACATGGCGTCGATTACCAAACCTGTGGCGACGGCCACCAGCGTCATGTTGCTGATCGAACGCAGGAAACTGCGGCTGGCCGACAAGGTAACCGACTGGATCCCCGAGTTTGCGGAGAACGAAAAGGGGAGCATCACCGTGCGGGATCTGCTGATCCACCAAAGCGGACTGTTGCCCGACAACGCACTGTCGGACTATGCCCAGGGTCCGGACGAGGCGATGAAGCGAATCTACGCGCTGAAGTTGCAAGCGCCGACGGGCACGAAATTCATCTATTCCGATGTGAACTACATCCTGCTGGGTGAGTTGATCCGGCGGGCCAGCGGCCAGCCCGTGGATGTGTTTATTCGCGAGCAGCTATTCGCGCCGCTGGGCATGACCGAGAGCGGCTACCTGCCGCCCGTGCCCCTGCGACAGCGGGCAGCTCCCACCGAGCAGCGCGAAGGTCAGTGGATTCAAGGCGAGGTCCACGATCCGCGGGCCTTCAAGCTGGGCGGTGTCGCGGGACACGCCGGCCTGTTTTCGACGGCCCGCGATCTGGCAATCTACGCCCAGATGATGTTGAACCGGGGTGAATACGACGGAGTGAGGGTGCTGGCGCCGCGCACCGTGGCGACCATGACCCGCGGCGAACCCGTGCCGGGAGGAATACGCGGGTTGGGCTGGGACAAACGGACCGGCTATTCCAGCAACCGTGGGGAGCTGCTGACGGAGTCGGCATTCGGCCACGGCGGATTCACGGGCACCGTGCTGTGGGTCGACCCGCAGCTGGAGTTGTTCTATATCTTCCTGAGCAATCGCGTCCATCCCAATGGCAAGGGGCTCGTCAATCCGCTGGCGGGACGGATCGGCAGTGTCGCGGCCGCCGCGATTCGCGATGCGGAGCCGGCATCGGCCCCCGCCGCTCCAGTGCTCACCGGCATCGACGTCCTCGCCCGGGACGGTTTCCGGCAACTGGCAGGACGGCGCGTTGGGCTGATCACCAATCACACGGGCAGAAGCCACGACGGTCAGTCGACCGTCGAGCGGTTCCACGCGAGCACGACTACGAAACTGGTGTCGCTGTTCAGCCCGGAACACGGTTTTGCCGGGGCATTGGATGTCGCCCGCATCTCGGATAGCCGCGACGAAAGGACCGGGCTGGTGATCCACAGCCTATATGGCGAGACGCGCCGCCCCACCGCGGCCATGCTCGCCGATATCGATACGCTCGTCTTCGATATCCAGGACATCGGCTGCCGGTTCTACACGTACGTCTCGACGATGGGCGAGGCCATGCAGGCGGCGGCCGAGCACGGCAAGCGGTTCGTCGTGCTGGATCGACCGAATCCGATCAACGGGCTCGACGTGGCGGGACCGATGTTGGATCCCGGCGAGGAGTCGTTCGTCGGATTCCACCGATTGCCGGTCCGGCATGGCATGACGGTCGGGGAACTGGCTCGCCTGATCCGCGACGAACGCAAGATCGACGTCGAACTCGACGTGATTGCCTGCGAAGGATGGCGGCGTGCGGATTATTATGACGCCACCGGGCTGACGTGGATCAATCCATCACCCAACATGCGCAGCCTGACGCAGGCCCTGCTGTATCCCGGCGTGGGATTGCTGGAGACCACGAATCTGTCGGTGGGTCGTGGGACGGACACGCCGTTTCAGGTCGTCGGAGCGCCGTGGCTCGATGGGGTACGCCTCGCCCAGGCACTGAACGACCAGTCGCTGCCCGGCGTACGTTGGGTCCCTATTCGCTTCACGCCGACATCCAGCAAGTTCGCACAGCAGCCATGCGGCGGTGTGGAGATCCTGATCACGGACCGGACCCGCTTCGAGCCGCTGCGCACGGGATTCGCGATGGCCTGCCAGCTGCGTAAGCTGCATCCGGATCAATGGGAGATCAAGGGATACCGGCGCCTGCTGGGCAATCAGGACACGTGGCAGGCGATCGCCGACGGTCAGCCGGCGACGGAGGTCGAGAGCGTGGCTCGCCGCGGCGTGGCCGAGTTCCTCCGGCGGCGAAGCGATTTTCTCCTGTATCCTTGAGCCGACCCGCCGCCATGCCGTTATTCGAGGATCAGCAACAGATCGCCGGCGTCGACTTGGCTGGCGGGCTTCACGAACAACTGCGTCACGACCCCGTCCCGCTCGGCGTACAAGGTGGATTCCATTTTCATCGCTTCCAGACTTAACAGCTTCTGACCTTTGGCGACGGTATCGCCTGCTTGGACCGCTACGTTAACCACCATGCCCGGCATACTGGCCCCGATGTGACTCGGGTTCGTCGGATCGGCCTTGGTGACCTTTGAGCCGGGAACGGTGAGCGAGTTGTCGACGACGGTGACATCGCGGGGCTGGCCGTTCAATTCGAAA
>JBFWYF010000545.1:0-5531 GCA_050186685.1 Pirellulaceae bacterium | reverse complement strand
GGTCGCAGTTGGCCTGATTATCGTCGGCGATCAGGATGCGATTCTTTTCCGCCATAGTCAGCTCCGTGACGAGTGTCCGACGAGCACGGCGAGCGAGCTCACCCGGGATGGAATGCTCGCTCAACTTCCTTCCGCCAGTCCCGGCACCGGAAAATGCCGGCACAGTTCGGAAACCTCGGCGCGTGTGCGCTGGTGCAGCGTCTCGTCCGACGGACTGCGGAGTGCATCAAGCATCCACGCACCAATGCGACGCATCTCGTCCTCACCCATACCGCGAGTGGTCAGCGCGGGAGTTCCGACGCGGATGCCCGAGGGGTCCGCGGGTTTGCGTTCGTCGAACGGAATCATGTTCTTGTTGACTGTAATCCCGCACTCGTCCAGGATGTGCTCGGCCAGCTTGCCGCCAATGCCGAGCGGCGTCACGTCGACGAGCATCAAGTGGTTGTCCGTCCCACCGCTCACCAGCCGCAGACCTCCCTTGAGCAACACGTCGGCCAAGGCCCGCGAGTTCGCGATAATCTGCCGGGCATACGTCTTGAATTCCGGCCGCAGCGCTTCGCCCAGACATACGGCCTTGCCGGCGATGACGTGCATCAAGGGTCCACCCTGCAGACCAGGAAAGACGCTGCTGTTCAGTTCCTTGGCATACTGGTTCTTGCACAGGACCAGTCCCGCTCGCGGTCCTCGCAAAGTCTTGTGCGTCGTCGTCGATACAAAATCGGCGATCGGCACCGGATTGTCGTGCAACCCGGCTGCGACCAGACCGGCATAGTGAGCCATGTCGACAAACAGCAGTGCTCCGACTTCCGACGCGATCTCCGCAAACCGCCCGTGTGGAATTTCGCGCGGATACGCGCTCGCCCCTGCCACAATCAGCTTGGGACGATGCTCGCGCGCGAGCTTGGCGACCTGGTCGAAATCGATCCGGTGCGTGTCTCGCGTGACTCCGTAGCTGACAAAATGGTACAGGATCCCCGACACGTTCTTCTTCATGCCGTGGGTCAAGTGCCCGCCGTGCGCCAGATCAAGCCCCAGGACCGTGTCGCCGGGTTGAAGTACGGTGAGATACACCGCCATGTTCGCCTGGGAGCCCGAGTGAGGCTGCACATTGGCGTGCTCGGCACCGAAAAGCAATTTGGCTCGCTCGATCGCCAGAGCTTCCACCACGTCCACATGCTGGCAACCCCCGTAGTAACGGCGCCCCGGGTACCCTTCGGCGTACTTGTTGGTGAGCGGACTGCCCGTGGCCTGCATGACCGCCGCGCTCGTATAGTTTTCGCTTGCGATCATCTCGAGTCCGTCGGCCTGGCGGTGGATCTCCGCGGCGATCGCCGTCCAGACTTCGGGGTCTTGTGTTGCAAGATTATTCATCGGGTCATCGCCAGCGTGCAGGCGGAAGGAGAAAAACCGAGACGTGCACGCATTGTTGGACTACCACGCATCTGCGTCAATTGGGGACCGTGCCCGCAGCCCCTTTCGCACGTAGCCCGTTTCGCCAGAAAGAGGGACCTCGGTCGGAAATCGTGCGGGGACCGCCACGCTCTGGCGAGCGTGGCTACGCATTCAACCGCGTCCGCAGACGGCGTAACCGTTCCGGCAACGAAATCGTCACACGCGGGACAACGTCCTGCGTGACGGGCGACACGTGGAGTGCGATCAACCGCGGACCTGGGCCGGCCAGGCAGGTCCCCGCTTGTTGCTCCCACGCCGAGATGTCATCGAACGTCGCAGCCGTGGGAAAGCCGGCTCCGCGCGCGATCAGCGCAAAATCCACACCGGCGATCCGGCCAGGTGTTGCCTGGCCGCCGGTCACTTCATAGACCCCGTTGTCGAGGACGACCAGCGTCAGGTTGGTGGCACCGCTGGCTGCGATCGTCACCAGGCATCCCAGGCTCATCAACTGGCTGCCGTCGCCGTTCAGCACGATCACCGAGCGTTCGGGGCGAGCGAGCGCCAGGCCCAGCCCCAGCATCGGAGCATGTCCCATGGCGGATGGCAGGTAATGGAGATCCCAAGGCGAATCCGTCAGCCGAGACCATTCCCGTGTTGCGCCCATCGTCGTGACGACCAACTCCGTGGTGCGCAGCCGCGCGAGGACCGCGAGGGCGGCTGTCCCGTCCATCCACCGTTGGGCCGTGGATTCTTTCAACAAGCCGTCCATCAACCTCGACCCTCCGGGATGAGCGCCACGCCGGGGCAGCCTGCCTCGCGACAACTGCGAAAATGAGCCGCGAACTGCTCCCAGGGCGCTGGGCCGTCGAGCAATCGATAGTTCAATGCCCAGGCCCGGAGAATGGGCTCGGTGAATCGCCGAGCGGAATCCGTGGAATCGGGAACCTCCCAGTTGCGGTAGCCGACCAGTGTATACAAGGGAATCTGCAAATCGTACAAGACGTTGCGCAGGGCATCACCCGATTCGAAGAGCCCCGTGTTTTGGATCAGCAATACCGGCTGCCGGCCTCCCAACCACAAGCCAGCCGCGAGAGCCCACGCTTCCCCCTCCCGGCAGACGCGCCGCAGTCTCAGCCCGACGGCGGCGGCGAGGGTCGATTCCCAGCGGCCGGTGGTCGCATCGGGCAACCAGACCACGTCGGTAATGGCCAGACTGCGCAGCGTCGATACCAGGGCTTCGCCGTGTTCCATGTTATGACCCTTGCTGGGAGCTGCAGTCATAGCGGTCTGGGAGCGGTGCGACAAGGGTTGTGGGAAATCCGCTCGGGCCGAGCGGGCCACACGGGAAACGGGCTACACACAGCCCCCTCCGCAACACGCCGAGCGCGGCGATATATTCACGGATTAGAGGATGTCGTGGGCTCCACGTTAGATGCTGGGATCTGCCGCCGGGGCCCGATGAGGCCATTTCGATGGGAGGCCGTTATGTCATCGCCCGCCTTTCACTACCAGGAACTGTTCGATCTCGGTGCCGACGAGACGCAATATCGGCTATTGACGAAGGAGCACGTCCGCGTGGATCGATTCGCCGGCCGCGACGTACTGTGCGTGGACCCCGCCGCCCTGACCCTGCTCAGCTCGCAGGCGTTCCACGACATCAACTTCTTCCTCCGTCCCGCGCATCTCAAGCAAGTCGCCGCGATCCTGGATGATCCCGAGGCCTCGGACAACGATCGGATGGTGGCGCTGACCATGTTGAAGAACGCCGACGTTTCCAGCGCCGGCGTACTGCCGTTCTGCCAGGACACGGGTACTGCCACGATTGTCGGGAAGAAAGGCCACGCCGTCTGGTCGGAGCGCGACGAAGCCGCGCTGGCGGAGGGCGTCTACCACGCCTATGTCGAAAACAATCTGCGCTACTCGCAGAATGCGCCCCTGAACATGTGGGACGAGAAGAACACGAACACGAACTTGCCGGCCCAGATCGACATCTCGGCCGTCGATGGCGATACCTACAAATTCCTGTTCGTCGCCAAGGGTGGCGGCTCGGCGAACAAGTCGTTCCTGTTCCAGGAAACGCGCGCGGTATTGACTCCGAAGGGACTAGTAGAGTTTCTTCGCCAGAAAATGGTGACCCTGGGCACGGCGGCTTGCCCTCCTTACCACCTGGTGTTCGTCATTGGAGGCACTTCGGCGGAAGCGACCTTGAAGACGGTCAAACTGGCTTCCACCAAGTACCTCGATGGCCTGCCGACGACCGGTAATGCGTATGGCCGGGCGTTCCGGGACCTCGAGCTGGAGGCCCAGATGCTCGAGGTGGCGCAAAAATGCGGGATCGGCGCCCAGTTCGGCGGCAAGTACTTTGCGCTGGACGTGCGCGTCGTTCGTTTGCCGCGTCACGGGGCATCGTTGCCAATCGGGATCGGCGTATCGTGCAGCGCCGATCGCCAGGCGAAAGGCAAGATCACCCGGGACGGCGTATATCTTGAGCAGCTGGAATTCGAACCGCTGAAGTACATCCCCGCAGCGCTACGCCATCGCAAAGACGAGGGAGCGGTGCGCGTCGATCTGCGTCGCCCCATGTCCGAGATTCTCGCTCAGCTGTCGAGCTTTCCGGTCACCACGCGACTGCTGCTGAACGGCCCCATCACCGTGGCCCGCGATATTGCCCATGCGAAGCTGAAAGAGCGTTTGGATGCCGGCCAGCCACTGCCGGACTACTTCAAGAACCATCCGGTCTATTACGCCGGGCCTGCCAAAAAACCGGAGGGCTTGCCCAGCGGCTCGTTCGGGCCCACGACGGCGGGACGCATGGATGCCTATGTGGATCTGTTCCAGAGCCATGGCGGTAGCCGTGTCATGATCGCCAAGGGCAATCGGGGACCCCAGGTCACGGCGGCCTGCAAACAGCATGGCGGTTTTTACCTGGGCAGCATCGGCGGTCCGGCGGCCATCCTCGCCCGAGAGAATATCCGCAAGGTCGATGTCGTTGAGTTTCCGGAACTGGGAATGGAAGCTATCTGGAGAATTGACGTCGAGGATTTTCCCGCCTTCATTCTGGTTGACGACAAGGGAAATGATTTCTTTGCCAATGTCGGTGGAGGCTGCGCGCACTGACACGCGGGGCCACCGAAGCGTCCGTTACCACCAGAATTCCGTGCGAACGTATCGCAGGATTTTTTCCAGGGCGATCGGAGCGGTCCCCCTCGCGATGCGAGCATAGCTCGTCATGCCAGGACGGAGCTCGGCGTGGGGCCGATCGAGAACAGCATTCACCACGATCGTGTTCTGGTACGGGTCCGCCTCCGCCTCATGGGCGCGGGCAGCGATCCGCTCCACGCGAGTCGAAAATGTCTCGAAAGGCAGCATCTGGGCTTTCAGCTGCACCATCTGCCCCGACATGACATCGCGGATCTCATCTTCGGGCACCGTGATCTCGACTTCGAGCGTCGAGCATTCCTCGACTACGCACAGGAGGTCGCCTTCCTGAAGGTACTGTCCGACTTTCTCCGCAGTCGCGGTATGACCACAATTCCATCCTGCCCCACTCGAATCGGTCGTTGCGCCGCCAGTTCTTGCAGGTACTTCAGCTCCTCATCCACGCGCCCGAGCTTGGCGCGCTCGGCATCGACCTCTTCCTCGCGACTGCCGGCTAACAATAAATCGAGCTTACCGATCTCCTCTTCCTGTTCTTTGGCCCGCCGGGCAAGTTCCTGTTGAGCGGTACCCGTCCCGAGTGTCGCACGTGCCGCATGCTCGGCGATGGTTTGCCCGAGCAAGGCCTCGGTAATCCTTACTCGCTCCTGCTCCTTTTCGCACTGCTGCATCTCCTCGGGCCGCGTACCTTCCTCCAGCAACCGGATGGCGGCCTCGATTTCCCGTAGTTCCGCCTCCTTACGGGTGATGCGGCTGTCGAGATCGGGAACACCCGGCCCAAACGGTATGTCGTCGCGGTTGTTTTCACGCGCGATACAACGCATGGCAGATGAACGAAACAAAGCACGAGACCACGAGCAGCGGCACAAGTACGATCGCGGCGAGGACAGGACCGCGTTGGGCGAGCCACGTGGCCGCCAACGACTGGACGATCACTACCTCGGCCGCGCCCCACGGTCCCGCCGAGTCACTCCACGAGAAGA
>JBFWYF010000544.1:0-5533 GCA_050186685.1 Pirellulaceae bacterium | reverse complement strand
CAGCCGACGAGCCAGGTCCGCCGCGACGTCAGCCGTTTCCGGAGCATCCTGCCACACCGCCACCGGCACGGGATATTCCGACGCGGGGTCCGGCAGCCGGTCCACTTCCTGGCCCGCCAACCGGGTAACACCGCCCGAGACGAGCACGATGCAGAGCAGGATGCTTTGAGCGCTGCGTGTCCGCCGATTATGCACGCTCGCTGCGGCAGCTCGGCGGTCTGATTGCATAACGGCACCCCTTCGCGTTGTTTCCGCGGGCAGTCTGGGACCGACTGCGCGATAAACAAGCCAAACGCTGCCTGGGCGCCGTTACGTTCCGTTAACCTGAGCGCGTGGGTAATGCGCCGGCGAAGTCTCCTGAATGGATTCATCGTCGCCATCGTCACAACACTTAAGAAACTTCCCAACGAACTCGCTTACCAAAGCGACAGAGCTCCTCAGCATTCAGCTCCTCTGCATTCAGGACCTCTGCGTTCTCTGCGCCTCTGCGGGAAACCTCCTGCAACTTCAGCAATCAGCATGCGGGCTCTCCCCAACGCCGCTAGCACTCGATTAAAGGATGGGCCAGCCGAGCGCGCGGTGCAGCTGGAATTGAGCGCGATTGTAGTCGGCGACCGCTCGCACATATTGGCGGCGGGCCTGATCCAGCGCCTGAATCGACTGCAGGGTCTCGATGGGTAATCCCTGTCCGTCGCGGATTCGATCCGTGTTGTGTCGAAAGGAATCTTCGGCCGCGCGAATGCCGGCTTGGGCCAGCTCAATCTGCGCCTGCCGCGAGTCGACCTGCGCGTGAGCCTCGGCGATTTCGCTCGCCACCTGGTCCATCACCTGGACCTGCTGCCACCGAGCCTGCTCGAGCCGCGACTGCGCGACGCCACGGGCCGAGCGTTCGCCCCAGCCCAGGTTCCGCAGCTCCCATACAGCGGCGGCGTCGAAATCGACGCGATCGCCGAAGTCATCGATGCGGCTCGTCGGGCTGCCCCCGTTGCCGCCATAACTGAGTCCCAGCAGGACGCTTGGCAAGAGCGGCGCGTAACACTCGCGCCGCAGTCGCTCGATGGCGGCCCCGACCAGGTACCGGTTTTCGGCCAGTTCAGGTCGGTTCGACAACCCCACGGCCACCAGTTCCCCAACGGGAGTGCCCGTCTCGACGAGTTCAAACGGGGTGAGCGACGGCTCCTGAGGAAGCAACGTCTGCGACAGGTCCTGCTGACCCAGCACGCGGGCCAGCCGTACCGACGCGACGCGGGCATTCTCCGCGGCACGCCGTACCTCGATTGCCCGCAGCGAGAGTTCCGTGCGGGCGCGGTCGGCGTCGGCCTGCAGTCCCTGACCCGTTTCAGCAAAAGACGTCGTCAAGGCGTTGAGCTGCTCCGTGTTCTCGAGCGTCTCCTGCGCGATGGCGAGCACCTGCAGGGACTCGAGCAGATCCATGTAGCCCACCGCCGTTCGCAGCAGTGCGTCGTTGTGCGTAGCCGTGCTCGCGTGCTGGCTCGCGCCCCAGGCCTGTTCGGCGATGCGGGGCTGGAACAGGACATCACGCACCGGGACATCGATGACCAACCCCGGCATGGCCGGCGAGCCGGCGCCAACGGCCCGGCCACCCAGACCGGCGTACACCGAGCTGCGGCTGGTCGACAGCATGTCGCCTTCGACATTTTGAATCACGCCATCGTGTTTGTTGTAGTTCACACCCGCGCGGATCGAAGGCACCCACAAGACTTGGGCCAGCCGCAGCTGAGCATACGATTCCTGAATCCGTTGCAGGGCGAACTGCACCTGCGGGTTCTGACCGGCGGTAACCAGGAGCGCGGTGCCCAAGTCGATCGGCACGGGATCCGTCACGCCCAGCAGGTGCGCGGTCGACGCATCCGCGCCGGGTGCCACCGCAGCCGGCACGTGGACGTCTTCCGTGACCACCGGCGGCTGCAACGGCTCTTCTGTCGCCGAGGGGCCGAACTCGGGCTGTGCGTAGGCGGCCGTCGCGACGACCGATCCGGCCGCACCCGTCACCGGCAAAGCAACCGCCTGCGCAACAAAGCTGGCGGGATCGGCGTGAGGCAAGCGGGCGGGCTGACTGGAGTTTTCGGACTTCGATACCTGGCCGGCTTCCGGATGTCCAGTGCCGGTTGGAGCCGGCTCCCTGACGGCCAGTGGCACCGGAGTGCCGCTCCGGACGTGTGCCGAGTCACCGGAGAAGATCTGCGGAAAGCTGCCGGCACATCCCGCCGAGAAAGTCCCCAGCATCCCCGACAGGACGAACGCCCAACGTCCTGGTCTCGCCAATTCGGCCATCATTCGCGCGACCCCTTTGTAGCTCTAACGAAGAGTGCCGTCGGTTTTTCTTGGTCACTGACGATCTTAGGCTCGTTCCGAAAACTCTCACCCGGAGTACCGGAGAGCGGACGCTTTCCGGTTGGCCGGGCGGGTTTTTGCGGGCGGAGCCTGGTGTGAATGTCGTCAAGATCGGCGAAATGGGAGCAATCCATGCAGCCTATTGGCCGTGGCGGACCACAGGTGGCAGGCCGATTTCAGCAGTTTTCGTACCGCGCACCCCTCCCAACATAAGGGCAAGGTTAAGGCAGGACACCAGTTACAGCGTCGCGGGACTCTTCGATGTGACACCGGAAACAGCGAAGCGACGCGGCAAGATTAGCCAGTTTTAATTTTCCGTTAATTGACCTAAACCATGGGATCAAACAATGTTACGGAAACCGCAAACTCCGCCGAATCGCTTCGGCTTTCTACGAGGCCGCGTCCGCAAACCACCCACTCGCGTCGTACCGGAAGGAAGGACGTGAGGAAACCGCTCGCTCAGCGGTCCACTCGGTGAGTTACAGGATAGAGCCCGAACCTGGATAGAACGCATGCAGTTAATCTTGTCGGCCTTGCGCCGCCCGTTGACAGTCATGGTGCTCATGGTGGCGCTGATGCTGGCCAGTTTCCTGGCCATCGGGGGCGCTGTGTGTGAGGAGTTGGGGCTTCCGTATCCGCCGGGTTTGCCCAAGGGGATGGAGATCGACATTTTCCCGCGACTGAACCTGCCGGTGATCTATGTTTGCCAGCCCTACGGCGGCATGGACCCGGCTCAGATGGAAGGGTACCTGACGAACTACTACGAGTACCACTTCCTCTACATCAGCGGCATTCATCACGTCGAGTCGCGCAATATTCAGGGCATGGCGCTGATGAAGCTGTACTTCCACTCCGGCACCAACATGGCGCAAGCGATGGCGGAGACGATCAACTACGTCAATCGCTCGCAGGCCTTCATGCCTCCGGGGACGGTGTCCCCGTTCGTAATGCGGTTCGATACGGGAAGCGTTCCCGTGGGATATCTGGTACTCTCGAGCGAAACGCGGAGCATCGCCGAGATCCAGGACCTAGCCCTGTTTCGCGTGCGCCCGATGTTTGCGAGTTTGCCGGGAGTCTCCGCCCCGCCGCCGTTTGGAGGCGCGCAGCGAACCGTGGTGGCCACGGTCGATCCGCAGCGGCTGCAGTCGTACGGTCTGTCGCCCGAAGAGGTGATCCGCGGGCTGACGCAGGGGAACACCATCAGTCCTTCCGGCAATATCCCGTTAGGTGACAAGTATCCGATCGTGCCGGTGAACTCGGTCGTGCGGCAGGTCTCGGAGTTGACGAGCATCCCGATCCGGACGGGAGAGCATCCGGTGTATCTGCGCGATATCGGCTCGGTCAGCGACTTTATGGACGCCCCGACGGGTTATGCGCTCGCGGATGGCCGCCGGGCTGTCTACATTCTCGCGACGAAGCGTGCGGAAGCTTCGACGATGAGTGTCATTCACAACATTAAGCGGGCGTTGCCCGAGATGCAGGCCGTGCTGCCGCCGGACATCAAGGTGAGCTTCGAGTTCGATCAGTCGCCGTACGTTACGCGGGCTGTGGCCAGCGTGTTGACCGAGGGGGTGCTGGGAGCGGTCCTGGTGGGTCTGATGATCCTGCTGTTCCTGCGCGACTGGCGCAGCTCGCTGGTCGTGGTGCTGAACATCCCGCTTGCGCTGATGGCGGCCATCGTGGCCCTCTGGATGACGGGTCAGACGATCAACCTCATGACGCTGGGCGGCCTGGCGCTGGCGATCGGCATTCTGGTGGACGAGGCGACGGTCGCGATCGAGAACATCCATGCTCACTTGCATCGCGGTAAGTCGCTGGCGGTCGCGGTTCGGGACGGTGCGGCCGAAACGGCGGTGCCGCGGTTGCTCGCCATGCTGTGCATTCTGGCGGTGTTCGTCTCGTCGTTTTTCATGGACGGTGCGGCACGGGGACTGTTCGTGCCACTTTCTCTGGCCGTCGGTTTTTCGATGATCGCGTCCTACCTGCTCTCGAGTACGCTGGTGCCGGTGCTCTCGGTCTGGCTGCTGCGGCCGGAGCATGCAGCGCATTCGCAGCCAACGCGATTCGACCGGGTACAGGGAGTCTACCGGTCGCTGCTCGGCAGGCTGGTGGCCTATCGGTTTGTGGTCATTGGTGTGTATGCCGTGTTGGCCTTGGCCGCCCTGGGAGTGGTGGGAGTCCGGTTGGGCCGTGACATTTTTCCCGTCGTCAACGCCGGGCAGTTTCGCTTGCGGCTGCGTGCTCCGGACGGCACACATATCGGCCGTAGCGAGGAGTATGCGAAAGCCGCGCTGCAGCTGATTCGCGACGAGGTAGGGGGCGACAATGTCGACATGACGCTCGGCTATGTCGGCGCGATTCACTCAAGTTATCCGATCAATGGTGTCTACCAATGGTCGCGCGGGCCCGAGGAAGCGATTCTGTACGTCGATCTGCGAGACGACGGCGGCATTGACGTCGAGGAGTTGAAGGAGGCCCTGCGCGGCCGGTTTCAAGCCGAACTGCCTGAACTCCGTGTATCGTTCGAGCCCAGCGACATCGTGAACGAGGTCATGAGTTTTGGCTCGCCAACACCGATCGAGGTGGCCGTAAGCGGCCCCAGCTTTGCGGACAACCGAGCATACGCCGAGAAAGTGTACGCCGAAATGGCGACGATCCGCTCGCTGCGGGATCTGCAGTATGCCCAGTCGCTGGACTATCCGACGGTGCAAGTCGACGTGGACCGCGAGAAGGCGGGACTGGTCGGCCTTACGCCGGCTGACGTCTCACGGTCGCTGGTCACGGCGACCTCGTCGAGCCGCTTCGTCGTACCGAACTTCTGGGCCGATCCCAAGAGCGGCATCGCGTACCAGGTGCAGGTGGAACTTCCCCGCTCCGTCGTGCGTTCTCCGTATGACGTCGATACGATTGAGTCCGTGGATGCGTTAGGGAGCATTCCGCTGAAGCGAACGCCGTCGGGACAGGTGCTGATACGTGATATCGCGGACCTGCGGCGCGGGACCATGCCGGGGCAGTACGACCGCTACAACATGAGGCGGCAAGTCAGCTTGACGGCCAACATCGCGGGCGCCGACCTGGGTACGGTCTCACGCGAGGTTGCCGCTGCGTTGGAGCGAGCCGGCGAACCGCCGCGCGGGGCGCAGGTGGAAGTGCGAGGCCAGATTCCACCGCTACGGGA
>JBFWYF010000543.1:0-5538 GCA_050186685.1 Pirellulaceae bacterium | reverse complement strand
GCGAGGCGGCGCAAGACGTCGGTGCGCGGGATGGTCGTGTCGGTCATGCGTTTCTCCGGCGTTTCGGCTTTGCATGACCGCTCTGGTGGGCGGGGAAGTGTAGCGAACTCTCTCCGTGGTCCGGGGCGTGCGGGACGTCACGGTCCGGTTCCCGGGCATTGTGGCTGCGAAGCCGCACCAGGCCCGCGGCGAGGATGGTGCAGAGTTCCTGCAGGTGAGGAGGGAGATAAACCTTGGCACTGCTGAGCATCGTGTTGCATCATCTGCCACCATCCAATCAGAAAGCACAGTGAAAACAGTCGCTTGTAGAACAGGGGTGAAAAAGAAAGCAGAAGAGTGTACTTGTAGAGCAATGAGCCTCTCCAGAGTCGGTGCCCTCGATGCCCACACCATCACTGCGTGCGTTCTTCCGATGCATTCCTCCGGAGCTGCTGAAAATCTATCTCGAACGACATGATCCCGCTGCCGTGTCCGAGATCGGCTGGGACGCCGATCATGGTTCGATCACCAACGATTTGATGAAGCATGTCGAGGAATGGAGTGCGGCCATACGGGAGCGCATAGCAACGGATTCCGAACGGCTGTGGACCATGACCGACGAGCCAGGCCAGGTCGCGCTTTACGCAGAGACCAAACGCGCTGCGGAACTCGACGCCCTCCACAGCAAGCAGGCTCGCGCGATGTTCGCGTTCCTCCACGAACCGGAGGCATTCCGGCGGGCAGAATGCGACCGCCTTATCGACGTGCGGCGTTTTGCGCGTATGTGGGCCGGCATTCGATGCAGGCCAGGGGTCGACATGCCCTTGAACGGACCACCGGTCGAGCAATTCCGGACAGAAGTGCAGGCCTACTTCAAAATAACCAATACACACGTGGAAATTTATGAGAGGTCGCGTCCCAGACTGGGTGTGGCGACCGCAAGGCTGTTCCAGGCAAACATCTACCAGGAAGACAAGCCAGACGAGCAGTGGATGTTCGATGGAGGATGTCTGAGCCGGCGCATGCATCGTCCGGTTGCTGAGGCCGCCGTCACCTACGAACCAGAAACTGGACGCATGGAAGTCGTGACGTCGAACCGGGAAGCCCGCCCGGTGCTGCTGAAATTATGCTGCGAGCACCTGCTCGGGATTCCGCACACCGGCGAATGGATTGAGAAGCGGCTCTATAATCTCCAGAGCCTTGCTGGTCCGCGCACGTTTCCGACGGACCCGGCCGACGGAATCGTGTCGGTTGAAGTCGTCTCGCTTCGTCTCGCTCCATTCAACCGATCAGGCTTCAGGATCACCTTGGAAAGCCCTTCGCCACAAGTTGCAAGCCTCTGGGAGGAGACATCATCGTGGTTCGGGCGCATGAGCGCACTGGAACGAGGATGGCAGGTCACCCAGGCGAAGCTGGTCATCAAATTTCGGGCCGACAGACATGCTCCGAAAGGCAAACGGCTGTCTGTAACCATCACCATGCCAAGGAGCTGCGATCTCAAGGACCGCACAGAACATGAACGGCTGATTGCCGAGCGATACTTGCGCCAGTGGGGATTGATCGATGACCGATAGCCCACTGGTTACCCTCGGCCCGGACGCCGTCGACTTGCTGCTGAAATTGCTTGAGCAACCAGAGCCGGTGCTTTCTGGAGCTATGGCGGCGGACTACTACCCCGCTCAATCTGCTGCGCTTAAAACGCTGGATCTGCTACTGGACGACGGCTACGACGCGGTTGCCGTGCCGGAGTTCGATCATGACGACCAGCCCTTGTCGCTGGACTGGGACGCGGACCAGAATTCCTATTGTTACCGCGGACAGGATGGGCGTCCGCACTTCGTGTCTGGTGAACGATTGCGGCGCTATCGGCTGGACATCGTCACGGCGATCTCCCGGATGACCGCCACGATCCGTCAACCCCACCGCCGCCCCGCGGATCCGCTGGCAGACGATATGATCTGGGACGCAGGGATGTTCGCGCTTCCGGGGCGATCAGCAGGCATGTCGGTCTGGTTTGCACGGCGCCTATCCGATCCGCAGGTATGGTCCCACCTGAGGCGATTGAACCGAATCCGTCCGCCCAGCGGCGTGCGCGTGGTGCTGACCAGCACGCGGATCGAGCAGATCGTGGAAGAGACGCGGCTTCCGAGATTGCTGTCCTTGTCCGATCTTCTTGCGTCCAGCGGCGATATCGCGATCGGGCCAACCTTGCTGGTCGCATCGCTCGATGCTCTGCCTCCAGCGCGTCACGACGGACTGCCGGAGATATCAGCCGATGGGCGGGTCGTCCGATTTCGCGGAGTTACCTATGAGTTTCCCAAGGGGGAGCAGCAGCGTCGGATACTTCGGCATCTCTACGAACGGGCGCTCGACGGTGAACTGTGGGTCTCCACTGCTGACATCGTGGCCGAACTTGACCTTACGCCTCGGATTCGCATGCGTGACATATTCAAGGGCCACAACGCCCTGGGCCACCTGATTTGCGAGCGAAAGGGTAGGTGCGGGTTCTGCTGGGGTGACGACGCATAGGTCGGAGCAGACTGCCCTTATACGACGATCGGGGCTATTCCTTACGCTGTCCTCCTCCTGTCCCCCCCATTTCCTCCCGCACGGCGTTGCACTCTGCGCCGCATGAGCACGCTGTATCATCAATCGCCGGTTCAGGTCGCGCAGCAGCACCTGAACCAACTCGACCTGGCGCGCCGCTGGCGCATGAGCGAACGGACTCTGGAGCGGTGGCGGTGGCAGAAGTCCGGCCCGCCCTATCTGAAGGTCGGTGGCCGGGTCATTTATCGACTTGACGATGTCCTCACCTACGAAGCCGCGCAGCGGCGGACTGGTGATCTGTAATGACTGCGGCGAGCGCCTCGGCGATGAGCGACCCGGACCGGGATCGCTGGTTTCGCAGGCGATGGATCGACATCGCGAAAGGCGAGTGGGGCCGCACTCTCCAGCCGAGCCACGAGGACGCGATCGAGCAGACGGGCCATGAGCTTCTTCTCCTGTGGCGGCGGCGGAAAGCGCGGGACGAGGGGATCGTACGATGAACATCGAGGCCCAACCAACCGCCAGTGAGACTGCCGTCGACCGGCGCTATGCGTTTACGTTCGGCACCTATACGCAGACGACATGGACTGACGTGCGGTCCCTGTCCTGGTCGGAACTGGTAGCCGAATTGACCACACACTCCGTTGGGGAAAAGGAAGGCACCTGCATCGTGCCCGCCGTGTTCCGCGGAAGCGAGCGCCGGAAGTCTAACGCCGATCGCATCGACGTGGCTTTTCTCGACAGCGATGCCGGCCACACGCTCGCCGAAATCAGGGACGCAATCATTGCGGAAGAGTGGATGGCGATCATCAGCTCCAGCCATTCCCACCTGACGACGCGAACACAGGCAAAGCGCGGCCACTGGGATAAGTTCCGGGCGAAGTACGGGGAATCGCCCCAGTCACCGGCCATGTTCCTGGCCGATAAGGGGTACCATCCTCACGTCGCCGATCAGGCGCGCGTCCTGGATGCGTCCGACGAGTACGTGGTCTTCGAGCATCAGCCATGCCCGAAGTTCAGGATTGTCCTGCCCCTTAAACGCCCGTGGCTGGCGCGCGCCTATGAGAACCAGCGGGCCGCCAACGCAGGGTGGAAAGAACGCATCGAGGCGCTTGCTACTGCACTTGAGCTGAACCACGACCAGTCCTGCACGGACACGTCGCGGCTATTCTATCTGCCTCGCCGGCCACTGGATGGACCGCCACCTGAGACGCTGGTCCTCGAGGGCGAGCATTGCGACATTTTCGATTTGCCTCCCGCCCCTAATGCCGAAAGGACCTCGCGCCCCGTACGTCGCCGGTCGGTCTCGGCTACAACCTTCCGCGGTCGTGAGCGCAACCAGCTCGACACGGATAGCGTGACCTTCGTCGATCCCACAACCGACAAGAAGCTCGACCTCCTGAGATGGGCCAGCCAGGCCGCGCGCACATTCGAATTGCGGTCCGCCCTACAGCGACGCCGACCAGCCGTCTTCGTCGGCAGGGTGAACGATGGCGGAAAGCATCACATCCGCTGCGTGAACGAAGACCAACACACCCAGGGCGGGACCGATGCTGCCACCATCGTGGTGAACGCGTCAGACAGCACGAACGCCGGGTTCGTCTATCACTGCCGGCACGCCCACTGTGATGGCCACGATCGCCTGTTCTTCATCCGCCGAATGCTGGAACAGGGCTGGTTGTCCATCGCAGACCTCTCTACCCCGGCCTTTCACATCGGATGCCGCTTGCCGAAGCCCTTGATCCGCTTCACTGCGGGCGAACTTCCGTCAGTCGTCGATGAGGCCGAGGAAGCGCTAATCCGTGCCAAGCTCGGCATTTACCAGCGTGGCGCCTTTGTTGTGCGTCCTGGCGAGGTTCAGATCAGCGTGGGTTCTGGCCGGAGGGACTCGGTGCAGCGGATCTTGGAGATCGAGGACCTTGCTATGGTCGAGGCGATGACCTCGGCGGCGAATTGGGAGCGCTTTGATGGCCGCTCGAGAACCTGGGTGACGATAGACGCGCCGACCAAGATTGCTCAGGCCTACCGTCAGCGCGTAGGGCGTTGGCGTCTGCCCGTCCTGAGCGGTATCATCGACGCGCCGACCCTACGGGCAGACGGTTCGCTGCTCAACAAGCCGGGCTATGACGCCGTGACGGGCCTGCTGCTTGATACGCGCGGGCTGGCCATTCCGCCCATACCTGCGAAACCCACGATCGACACGGCGTGCAAGGCGCTTGCCGTGCTCATGGAGGTGCTCGGAACATTCCCGTTTGTTGACGGCGCCAGCAAGTCAGTTGCCCTCTCTGCTATCCTAACCGCGTCCATCCGGCGATCCTTGCGGACAGCTCCACTGCACGCGTTCACCGCGCCCGTTCCCGGTTCTGGCAAGTCGATGCTGGTTGACTTGGCCAGCGTCATCGTCACGGGCAGGGAAGCCGGCGTGATCGCGCAAGGCAAGACGGAGGAGGAACTGGAGAAGCGCCTCGGCGCCTTGCTGCTTGCGGGCGACCAGGTGATCGCGATCGACAACTGTGAGGCACCGCTCTCAGGCGAGTTCCTGTGCTCGATGCTGACACAGACCTCGGTTCGTCCCCGCATCCTGGGCCGGTCCGAGGCGCCGGAAATGCCAGCGAATGCGTTCGTCACCGCCACAGGCAACAATCTCGTGCTGGCCGGCGATCTCACCCGTCGTGCCCTCCTGTGCCGGTTGGACCCCAAACATGAGCAACCGGAGCTGAGGCAGTTCGGCTTCAACCCAGTCGTACGCGCGCTGTCCGACAGGGGGCGCTATCTCACTGCTGCGCTGACTATCCTTCGTGCCTACCACGTGGCGGGCAGACCCAAGCCGCCGGACGCATTGGGATCGTTTGAGGATTGGAGCAGCTGGGTTCGCAGCGCATTGATGTGGCTGGACCAACCCGATCCGGTGATCACAATGGGCGAGGTCCGCCGACAAGATCCGGAGCGCGATGCAGTCGTTGCCGTCATGACGCAGTGGGGGTCGATCGTCGGTTATGGCACGGTGTCGAC
>JBFWYF010000542.1:0-5554 GCA_050186685.1 Pirellulaceae bacterium | reverse complement strand
CCCAGGATGCTGGCCCCACCCAGGCGATTCGCCCGAATCAGGTGGATCTCGCCGAGTTCCCCCGCGCGAATCTGTTCGATCAACGCCTGACGAGCCGGGGAATGTCGGCACTGCAGCCCCGCGGCGATCTTGACGTTGCGCTTCTCCGCAGCCTCCCCAGCCTTGAGCAGCCGCTGCAAGCCGCCCGGATCCGACGCAAACGGTTTCTCCATGAAGACGTGGATGCCCTTGCTGACCGCATACTCGACGTGCACTGGGCGGATATACGCGCGCGTTGTGCACATCGCGATATCTCCCGGCCGGAGCAGATCGATCGCCGCGCGATAGGCGTCGAACCCCTGGAAGCGGCGATCCGGCGACACGTTGACCTTATCCGGGAACTTCTGACGCAGCGTCTCATAGGCTCGCGTCATCGCCTGGTCCGTCAGATCCGCCAGTGCGTACAGCTCGACCGGCCCCTGCCCTTCCACCGATAAGGCGTCATTAACTGCACCCGTACCGCGTGGCCCGCAGCCAATTAGAGCCAAGCGGATGGCTTCGGTGTCCGCTGCGTGCACGTGCGGTACCCAGGCACTCAGCAGCGCGGTTCCTGCCGTGGCGGCGGCACCTTGCCGAAGAAACTGGCGTCGCGTCGAAGCCGAAGTCGGCTGAGTAAAAGACATGATTGGATTCCTCCGGGGTGGCATGTGGCGGGCGCGCGATCGCGTCCGGCCCCTCGCTGACGCAAGGCTTGTGCCACATACTTCCGTGGGTGGCCGACAGTGGCCCGCCGGGCCCCAACGCATCGGCGCCTTCCCCCCCAGTCGTAACGCGCCAGAGCGTGGGATTTCCCAACCCCAATGCTTAATTCCCGAGCGACGTCGTGTGCGCCCCCTTTCTGGCGAAAGGGGCTACGGGCCCGGGAGGCCACGCTCGGTGTTGATTTCGAGGAGAGGTGGGGGAATACTGGTCGTCCAAGAGACTCTACACGGTCCTGCCTTCTACCTGCGCGATGGCTTGCTCCATGATGCGGATACTCGTTCCCATACGAACGGCCTTGAGCGTACTCGCCGGACTCAGTGTAGGCCTCGGCTGGATCACCCGTGAAAGCGAGCCATGCCTCTGGGCGACGGAACCCGCGGCAGCGGCCTTCGCGCGGGAAGTCGCACCGATCCTGGCGAAGCACTGCGGAGACTGCCACGACGGTGCGGAGGCCGAGGCGCAGCTGCGGCTGACGACCCAAGAGGGATTCCTGTACGGTTCGGCTTCGGGGCGAATCCTCGTACCGGGTGATTCCGCGGGCAGCCTGCTGCTGAGCGTCGTTGCGCCGGGCGGTAAGCTGCATATGCCGCCGGAGGGGCAACTGACGGACGGCGAGATCCGGACGCTGGCGAGGTTTGTCGACAGTCTGCCTTCGGATTCGCTGCCGGCGCGGAGGAGTGCCGGTGATGCGAGCCACTGGGCCTATCGTCCACTGACCCAGCCTGCGCTGCCCGCGGTGGAGGACGCAGCCTGGGTCCGCACACCGATTGACCGCTTCGTGCTGGCTCGGCTTGAAGCAGCCGGGTTGCGGCCCGCGGCCGAGGCGGATGCCGCCACACTTTGCCGGCGGCTGTACTTTGATCTGGTCGGCCTGCCGCCAGGACCGGACGAGGTCGCGGACTTCATGCGGGCTTATGCAGCGAAGCCCGCCGCCTACGACGAACTGGTCGATCAGTTGCTCGCATCGCCTCGGTACGGCGAGCGATGGGGGCGGCACTGGCTCGACCTGGCCCGCTATGCTGACAGCGGCGGCTTTCACGAGGACATCGATCGGCCCCATGCCTGGCGATATCGGGATTACGTCATTCGCAGCTTCAATGACGACAAGCCCTACGCGCGTTTCGTAGCCGAGCAGTTGGCTGGGGACGAGATCGCTCCGGGTGATCCGGACGCCTGGATCGCCACCGGCTTCTGCCGCAACGGACCTTCCAACGATACCAACATGGGCGAAGGAGACGCCAAGGAACGGTACCGGCTCGACTTGCTCGACGATGTGCTATCGACGACCTCGGCCGTGTTCCTGGGCCAGACGATCGGCTGCGCACGATGTCACGATCACAAGTATGACCCGATCACGCAGAGCGATTACTACCGGGTGCTAGCCGTGTTCGACAATACCAGGCGTGTCGACATGGCGATTGATGGCGAAGGCCACATTGTTGAAGCGCGGCCTGTTCCCAAGAAGACAACTCCGGAGGAAGCCGCGCGGCTGCCCAAGGCATCGATCATGGCGCTGACCGCTGCGCCTGGACAGCCGCGCGCGACCCACGTGTTGTGGCGAGGCGAAGTGTCCAATCGGGGACCGCAGATCACGCCAGGCGTACCGGTTTCTCTGGCGTATGCCCCGCTGCGCGTTCCCGGCAACATTCTGGATACGAAGTCGGCGGGCCGCCGTGCGGCACTGGCGGAATGGATTGGGTCGCACGACAACCCGCTGACTTGGCGCGTCGTTGCCAATCGGATCTGGCAGCATCACCTGGGAGTCGGCATCGTCGCGACGCCCAGCAATTTTGGACGAACCGGAACGGCCCCGACGCACCCGGAACTGCTCGATTGGCTGGCCCAGACGATCCTCGCTCACGAAGGCCGCTGGAAGCCGATCCATCGGCTCATCGTCACCTCCGCCACGTATCGGCAGAGCGTGTCGTCGGACGACGCCGGAGCGCGGATCGATCCCGCGAACAGCTTGCTATGGCGCAGGAACGTGAGACGACTCGAGGCCGAGTCGCTACGGGACGCGGTGCTGGCCGTCGCCGGCACCCTGAACCTGCACGCCGGCGGCCCCGGCATGAAACCGCGGATTCCCGCCGACCTGCTTGTCGCCAGCCAGCGCAATAAATGGCCTGAGGTAACGGAGGAGGGACCTGCCCATTGGCGGCGCAGCGTCTACATCTATGTCAAGCGGCAGCTCCCGTTCCCGCTGCTGGAGTTGTTCGATACGCCAACCACGACGCAGACCTGTGAGCGACGGACGGAAAGTGTCGTCCCCACTCAGGCGCTGGTGCTGATGAACGACGAGTTCACTCAGGAGCAGGCGGAGCAGTTCGCCGACCGGGTGATCCGGGAGTCGGGGGCCACGCCACGCGAACAGGTGGCGAGTGCCGTGGCGCGAGCGTTAGGACGAACCGCCTCGGAAGTCGAACTGTGCGACGGGCTCGCGTTTCTCGTCGAGCAGCAGGCGGCTCATCGCGCGCGCGGCCGGGATGGCAGCTCGGCTGCACGGGCGGCGCTCGCCGACTTCTGCCACGTGCTCTTCAACTGCAACGAATTCGCTTTTGTGGAATAGACTCATGGACCTGGATCGGCTGCGCTTGGATCGGCGGCAAATGCTGAACAGTCTGGGCGGGGCGTTCGGCACGTTGGCCTTGCGCGCCCTGTGGGCCAAGTCGGCCGCAGCCGGCGAGATCGCGCCGACGGTCAATGCGGAGCGGCTGCGGGATCCGCTGGCCGTGCAGGCCCCACATTTCGCGCCGCGCGCGAAGGCCGTGATCTTTTTGTTCATGTACGGGGGCCCCAGTCACGTCGATCTGTTCGATCCCAAGCCGGCCCTGACCCGGTACGCGGGGCAGCCGATCCCCGTCTTCCGGCAGGAGGACGTCTTTCGCAAAGGCAGCCGCAATATCGCTTTGCCGAGCCCCTTCCGCTTCACGCGGCATGGCCAGTCGGGCATCGAGATGGCCGAGACCTATCCGCACCTCGCCCAGCTGGCCGACGAGTTGTGCGTCATTCGCTCGATGCATGCCGACAGCAACAACCATGGGCCAGCTCTGTTCCAGATGCAGTCGGGTTCGCTGTTGAGCGGCCGGCCGAGCATCGGATCCTGGGCAGCTTACGGCTTGGGGACGGAGAACGAGAACCTCCCAGGGTTCCTCGTCATGATGGATCACCAGGGGGCGCCGGTGAACGGCGCAATGAACTGGTCGAATGGTTTTATGCCGGCTGCGTATCAGGGCGTGCCGCTGCGGACTGCCGGCGACCCGATTGCCTATCTGCGACCGCCGCAGGGCGTCACGCCCCAACAACAGCGGGCTCGGCTCGACCTGCTCGCCCGGTGGAACGAACGGCATCGAGCGGGCAAGGCGAACGAAGCCGCGCTGTCGGCCCGGATCGCGTCGTATGAACTCGCCTATCGCATGCAGTCGCACGCTTCAGAAGCCGTCGACCTGGCGTCCGAGCCCGCCTTCATCCAGCGCCAATACGGACTCGACAATCCAGTAACGGCTCATTTTGGAAGGAACTGCCTGTTGGCGCGCCGCCTGGTCGAGCGTGGTGTCCGTTTTGTGCAGGTGTATAGCGGAGGCAATGAAGGGCCGCGGGCCTGGGACGCGCACGACGACATCCGCAAGAATCACGAGTTGCACTGCCAGGAAACCGATCTGCCGATCGCGAGCCTGCTGAGGGATCTGAAGGGCCGCGGGTTGCTGGATTCCACGCTCGTGCTGTGGGGCGGCGAGTTTGGCCGGACCCCGTTTGCCGAGGACGGTAAAGGTCGGGACCATCACGCACAGGCATTCACGATGTGGCTCGCCGGCGGCGGCATTCGCGGCGGTACGGTGTACGGCGAGACGGACGAATTCGGCTATCATGTCGCCCGCGATCCAGTAACGATTCCCGATCTGCACGCCACCTGCCTTCACCTGCTGGGCCTTGACCACACGCGGCTCACCTATCCGCACCTCGGCCGGGAGTACCGTCTGACCGATGTGAGCGGCAAGGTGCTGCATTCCCTCCTGGCTTGACGGCTTCCCAAGCCACATCCGCCAGAACGGCTGTGTGGCACTTCTATGAAAAGGGTTCTGTTGTCAACCGTTGAGTACGTGATTTTCCCTTGATTTGTTTGAGCTACAGTAGTTTTAGCCCAGGCGGGATGTGTGGCACTGGCTCCGCCAGTGATTCCCCTCGCGCCGGGGCAACACCTCCACCCCGAGGACACTGGCAGTGCCAGTGCCACACCAGTTGAGGGGCAATACCAGTGCCACACCAGTTGGCAGTGCCAAACTGGCCGCTGCCCCCTTTCTGGCGGAAGGGGGCATGCCCAACCCCCGCCCAAAAGTTGTGTCTGAGATTCCCTTGCAGTATCATGCCGCCTCATGGCGGACATTACTTGGAGCACGACAACGGCGGACTCGGCAGCCGCACAGGCGGAAGAGTTATTGCCATTCGTTTATGACGAACTGCGGCGGCTGGCGGCACACAAGCTGTCCCATGAGCAGCCAGGTCAGATACTGCAGCCCACCGACCTGGTCCACGAAGCGTACTTGCGACTCGCCGGTCGACCCGGCAAGCAGGTCTGGCATGGGCGTGGCCATTTTTTCGCGGCGGCCGCGGAGGCGATGCGGCGCATTCTGGTCGACCATGCCCGCCAGCGCTCGGCGGCGAAGCGGGGCGGCCACGCCACGCGCGTGGTGCTGGACGAGTATCCTGGTGTCGACTCGACACGGGATATGGAATTACTGGCTCTGGACGAAGCCCTGGGTTCCCTGGCGCGCCACGACCATCGCAAGGCCGAATTGGTAAAGCTTCGCTATTTCGC
>JBFWYF010000541.1:0-5562 GCA_050186685.1 Pirellulaceae bacterium | reverse complement strand
TCGGTTATCGCATCCACGATATGGCAGAACGCGGTCTGTTCGGCGCTGGACAGGTGGCGGCCGCGGCGGGCGCGGAGCCACTTGCGGCACACCTGGTGGCCGCCGACGCGGTAATGCCATACAGCTTCGAAATCGCCGGGCACGTGGCAGCCCGGCGCCAAGTGGATACCGGAGTCGTCCAGAAACGGATAGCGCCCCGCGACGACCAGGGTCGGCGCGCCGGTTTCGTAGGGCGTCCCCTGGCGGATGTTCACGGCAGCCGCTCCTGATACGCCCGTCAGGTCGTAGATCAGCCGAGAAGCCGGTGACGCGGGGGATGCGGGGGACACGTGCCGGTCGACCAGTTGCCGCCCGAGTCGGCACAATTCCTCCGCCAGTTCCCGTTGAGCCGGCAGAAATACCCGCGGGAAGGCGCGACGGAGGTATTCCTGGTAACGATGTCGATACGCCGTGGCATGGAACTGAGCGTACATCAGCGCTAACAAGTCCGCCGCCCCGATCGTTTGCTTCAAGTCGCCGAATCCAGCCCCCTGCCAGCGCCAGGACCATTGCCGCGCACAGTGGCCGATGAACTCCGGGTTCAGGTTGAACCGAACCCGCGGAGCGCCGGGCCCGGGCGACTCGTCGAGTAGCAGCGGAAAGAACGATTCGTTGCCGCGGTTGTCCGAGCGAAGCAGGCCGTCGATGGCGACGGTGTCCGTCACGAAGAAGAAATTGCAGTCGCGGCTGGGCAGCATCTGGCGCCGGGTCACGAGCGCGCGGTTGCCCGGGACGCTCATGTGCCGCATGACGTCGTGACGAGGCCAGTCGATGAGCCAATCGGCCCACAAGATGACGCGCCGATCAAAGGGCCGATATTGGCAGGGGCGGAGGCAGCTGGACAGGTCCCCGGCGGCACGCGCGGCCTCTCGAGCTGGTCCGACCTTCCAGCTTCGGGTTTCGCCGGGCGGGTATCGGCTGGAGCGGGTGGCGGGCAAATGGCTCCGTCGCAGCGAATCATCCGTCCGTTGCGGATCGCAGAATTCCGTCATCCGCTCGAGCAATTCTTCGGCGGTAAACGCCACGGCGAGCCCGTCGCGCGCCGTGACGGCCACAGACGAATGAACGGGCATGACGTCAGTCAGGGCGTAGCCGAATTCGTATTCCCGTTCGACTTCCGCGGACGCTTGCCGCGGCACGAGCAGGTAGAGGGGTGAGGAGGGTGCAAGGGCGGTTCGCTCAGGATCGCACGACTCGTCCGCCATGGCCTGGCGCTTGGCGGCGTTGCTGCCCCACAGTTCGGCGTACTCGACGTGTGCCGACGCGGGTCGCGGCGACTTGCTCAGGATGGCCACCGCGACTCCGGCGGCAATTCCAAACACGTTTTCGTCGCGAACGCCGGGGGGAGCCACTTCGTGTTTCTTCTGGTTTCCGTGCAGATCCAGCACGGATATCTGGTCGAAGGAGCGGAGCAACGAGCAGCGCATCCCGCGAAAAGTCAGATTGTCGAGATAGCCATGGTTCGTCACATATCCCACCACGCCGCAACCAGCTGACTCGATATGCCACTGGGCCAGGCGCCAGAACTGCACGTAGGCATCGTGGAGCCACAGTTTTTTCTCGCGCAACGGCTGGCCGTCGACCTCGAAGTAGCTGCCCACGGGCTGGCCCGCCAGATCCGAACACTTCAGCCGTTCGTCGATCCACGGGTGCCGGTGAGCGGTCAGCGCGGCGAACGGCGGATTGCCCAGCACAACCGTAAAAGGCGTTTCACTTACCAGCGGGTCCGTCGTCTGGCCAGGCACGGCATGGGCGGCACAGCTTGCGGCCGGCGGCTCTCCCAGCGAATCCCGCAGGCGAATCGGAAGGTCGGTAAATGTGGGCCACCGAAAACCGCCGACCACGAGTCGCTCCGCCACGCGCAACCAAGCGACGGCCGCCGAGGCGAGCTCGATCTCGTGGCCGACCAGCCGAGGCAACAGCTGAGTCTGCACAAAATCGTCCCAGGAGTCCGGCGAATGGCCCGCACGTTGTCCCGCTTCCCGCACCCGCCGTTTCCAATTCACCTGGATCCGGTCGATGACCGCCACGAGGAACGAGCCGGTGCCGGCGGCCGGATCGAGGATACGCACGAAGCGATGTTCGTGGCGGAGTCCGCCCGCTCCGGCTCCCTGGCCGGCAAGAGAACCTCGGGACGGACACATGGCATGCCAGGTTGCGGAGTCGGCCAACCCGTCGGCGAGTCCCCATGGCCCCCGCAGCGTATCGTCGACGCGCCGCACCAGGTAGTTCGCGAGCTCCGGGGGAGTGTAGTACACGCCTCCCTGCCTCCGTCGGCGCGGATCGTGCGTGCCCAGCCAACAGTCGAACGCGTAGGGGTGTGTCAGGCCTGCCGATGCGAAGCCGGACGTACGCGCCGTTTGCACGAGGGCATCCACACCGCCGAGCACCTCCGCGACCGAGCGCCACGCGGCGTCGTACCTGGCAGGTTCCGTGGGGCGTGGAATGGCTCGCCGCAGGACCGCGCCCAGGGGAGTGCTCGCCGGCGGCAGCCGATCTCGCTCGGCGAGCAGCCGTCGCAGACGATCATCCGCACAGCACCAGGCGAGGCGCACCTGGACGAGCGCCCGCGCAATCTGCTCCGCCACGCCGCACCTGGCAGTCGGCACGGGGAGCCCTGCGAGCGTGGGCGCGAGTTGGTCGAGGAGTTCGGCCACCGACGATCCGCGCCTCGCTCCGACAAATTGCCCCGCGATCTGGGCGCTGTAGCGAGCTATGGCGTCGTCGCCCGATCGTCGGCGTCGTGTGGCCCGCTGTGCCATGGGTTCGGATTTTCGGTCGAGGAAGCTCAAGTAAAATCCCAGTCGAGCGCCACATCCAGCGAGACAGCGGAATGCGTGAGCGCTCCGAGGCTGATCCGCTCCACGCCCGACTCGGCAACGGCCCGCACGTTGTCCGATTGGATGCCGCCAGAGGCTTCGAGCTCCACGACGCTGCCGGCCGCGTCGCGTGCCGCCACACATTGGCGCAGTTGCTCGGCGGACATGTTGTCGAGCAGTATGATGTCGGGCTGCGCGGTCAGTGCGTCGAGAAACTGAGCATAGGTGTCGACCTCGACTTCCAACAGCACCGCATCATGGCTCTGGCCGGCATAGTATTCCCGGAGAAACGACCGAGCTCGTGCTACCGCCTCCGCCGGCCCCAAGCCTCCCTCGCCGGCAGAGGCTGCCTGCGCCAGATGGTTGTCCTTGATCAGCACAGCATCGTACAGGCCGGTGCGGTGGTTGCGGCCTCCACCGCACCTGACGGCGTATTTCTCCAGACGCCGCCATCCCGGAGTCGTTTTGCGCGTATCGTAGATCCGGGCCTTCGTTCCCGCAATCGCGTCGACAAATCGCCGAGTGAGCGTGGCGACTCCGCTGAGGCGTCCGAGCAGGTTCAGCAGAATCCGTTCACTGGTCAACAAGTCACGCGTCAAACCGCGCAGCGTTCCCAGGACCGCTCCGCTTTCCACGCGATGGCCGTCCGCGGCGCGGGGGTGCCATTCGACTCGCACGTTCAATTCATCGAGCACCACCGGAATGGCCGACAGTCCGGCCACCACGCCGCCGCGGCGCGCAACGATATCGGCTGCCCCCGTGGCGGCCGGCGCGACGAGTGCCATCGTGGTCAGGTCGTGGCCACAATCCAGATCCTCGCGCACCGCCAGACGGATAATCTGCCGGCAGTCGTCGGCTGTGGATTCGTCCCACGTCACTTGCCGAAAATCTCCCGCCATTTCCTATACCCCCTCTATTGGACTATAAGCACGACAGGGCGTAGAATGCCCGCGGTGGATGGAAATCCGGCCCGCCGCAGCGCCCGTCTGGCACGGCAAATGTAACGGCACGGCGACGAGGCATGAAGCGGCAGCACCGCGATGATGGCCGCGGCGGGATATCATCGACTCGGTATCGTCTAATCACTGGGCGGACGCCCTCGAGAGAGACGACGCGCGGACGGAGGCAGGCGGCGATGCGGACGGGGCAGCGGGGGAAGGGACGTCGAATGGTCCGAGCCTGGTTGGAAAGAGGGGTGCTGCGTGCGGCGGACCAGGTTTGCTGCGCGGTCGTGCTGACGGTGTCGTGGGTCGTGCTGACCGGCAGCTGGCTTTATTACGGCGGCCTGTCCGGACGCATCATCGACATCGAGCGCGCCGAGCAGCGTATGCTGCGATTTGGGGTCGACATCAACCAGGCCGACTGGCCGGAATGGGCGTTGCTGCCCGGAATCGGCGACATGCTGGCGCAGCGGATCGTGGATTCGCGTCGGCACGAGGGGCCTTTTCAGCGGCACGAGGATCTGCTGCGCGTGCGGGGAATTGGTCCGCGGATTCTGGATCGTATCCGGCCTTACCTATTACCCGTGGAGGAGCCGGGCTTGCCGGTGCCGGAAGGTTAGGCGGGAGGAGACGGTTGGTGGCAGACGGACTGAGGTGCGATTTCTTCCATCGGTTCGCCGAGGATGGGGAACGAGGGTTGGGCGCGAGCGGCCGTCGGCGGGGCCGGAACCGGCGAGTGGTCGGCAACGGCCTCTGCCGCTAGGATGCCTGAGTCATCTCGAGTGTGATGTTGAGCAAGCATTCCGAGACGCGATCTGGCCGTGCGTAGGCGGCGGCTGATCCGGCTCTGGACAGGAACCACCGCGCAATGACGCGGCGGGGAGGTCGCCTTGGATTTTCAGCTGCATGCACCCTATCCGCCGGCCGGAGACCAGCCGGCCGCGATTGCCGCGCTCGTTGAAGGATTTACGGCCCAGCACAACCGCCAGGTCTTGATGGGGGTCACCGGATCCGGCAAGACCTTTACCATGGCCAACGTGATCGCGCAGTTGGGAATACCGACCCTGGTAATCTCGCACAACAAGACGCTGGCCGCGCAACTCTACGCGGAGTTCCGCGAGTTCTTTCCGTCGAACGCCGTGCACTACTTTGTCAGCTACTACGACTATTACCAGCCGGAAGCCTACATTCCGCAGCGCGACATTTACATCGAGAAGGACGCCTCGATCAATCCCGACATCGACCGGCTGCGATTGGCAGCGACCAGTTCGCTGGTCAGTCGCCGGGACGTGATTATCGTGGCGAGCGTCTCCAGCATCTACGGCTTGGGTTCGCCCGCGGATTACAAGCAGATGATGGTCTCACTGCAGCGCGGACAGACGATCGACCGCGACGAGATGCTCATGCGGTTGATCAATATCCAGTACGGCCGCAATGACGTGGAATTCGAGCGCGGCAAGTTTCGGGTGCGGGGGGACTGCGTCGAACTTTGGCCGGCTTATGAGGAGTATGCGCTGCGGATCGAGTTCTGGGGGGACGAGGTCGACCAGTTGTCGATGATCAATCCGACCAGCGGCGAGACATTGTCGGTTCAGCAACAGTTGTTCATCTATCCGGCGAAGCACTTCGTCATGCCGGAAGACCGGATCGCAGGCGCTATTGAAGACATTCGCCACGAGCTGGAAGCGCAGCTGGAGAAATTCCGGGCGGAAGGCAAGCTGCTCGAGGCTCAGCGATTGAACGCGCGGACGCGATTCGACATT
>JBFWYF010000540.1:0-5577 GCA_050186685.1 Pirellulaceae bacterium | reverse complement strand
CTGCGAGCAATCGTCGGGCGACGCGCTTACGCCCTCGACAATCAGAACCTAGATTGATTTCTGTCCCAGCTTCTGCGAGCGGAAGACTCGTCTGGCCGCTGCCGGCAGCGGCGTGTTACGAGGGATCAGGACAGCGTTTCGCGGGCGGCGAGTAGCCGGGTCGCTGGCGACGACCCCCAGACTGTGCGAGTTCACGTTCTGGACTCGAAACCGCGGTCCGGCTGGACCGGCCTGGCGCAGTAGCAGCGCCGCTCGGAGCGCCGCCCCGTGGGCCACGGCTTCGTCCGGCGAGACGCTCCGGTCCGGCTCTCGACCGCTGAGCGCTCGCAGCGAGTCGAGTACTCCCGGCATGCGAGTGGATCCGCCGACGACCAGCACGCGGTCAACATCGCGCCAGGCTAATCCGGCGGCCGAAAGGGTATGACGCGTCGTGAACAGCGTCCGGTCGAGCAGGTCGTTCGTCAGCTCCTGAAACGTCTCGCGGGTGATCGTCAGCTGCAGGTGTCGCGTCTGGTAGTCGCACGTCACCAGCGCCTTCGACCGCGCCGTCAGCGTGCGTTTGGCCTCCTCGCAGTCCCGCCACAACCGGCCCGCCGTATTGGCGTCCTCCCGTGGGTCCAGATCGTGCTGCCGCAGGAACTCGTCGGCGACATAGTCGACCAGTCGCTGGTCCCAATCCCGGCCGCCGAGGTGCACGTCGCCATCGGTGGCCAATGCTGTGAAGTCGTTCCCGGCCAGCTCCATAACCGTAACGTCGAACGTGCCGCCGCCCAAGTCATACACCAGGATCCGCTGGGTTTGCGCGGCGCCCTGCCCCTGCTTCAGCATGCCGTGCTGAAACCCGAAGGCGATGGCTGCCGCCGTGGGCTCGTTGATAATGTCGATGACTTCGCAACCCGCCATGTAACCGGCGTCTTGCGTCGCCTTGCGCCGCACCTCGTCGAAATAGGCCGGCACGGTAATGACAACCTTCGAGAACGGTCCGATCTGACGCACGGCATCTAGCCGCAGTTTGTTCAGGATGCACGCCTGGATGGCTTCGGGCGGATAGTGCCGCCCGCCCAGAATCTTGTGATACAGTCGGGCCCCCAAGTCGCGCTTCGCACACTCGGCCACCGCAGCTGCATCTGTGGCCAGCGCTTTGATCGCTTCCTTGCCTACGATTGTTTCGCTCCCCTCGAACAGCACTGCGCTCGGGGTGAGCTTGTCTCCCTCGGCATTGGTCAGCGTGCGCGGACAGCCGGCTTCATCCAGCACCGCAACGGCGGAATAGGTCGTCCCCAGATCAATGCCCACGGCGGGAATGGAGGATTCACTCATCGGGCCGGCATCCGTCCAGCGTGAAGGGAAATGAGCAGCGCTTGCCAGTCAGCTCGTCTCGAGTTCATCTCAGGGTCGCTCATCCCCGTCCGTACTCCTCGTCGTAGTCTTCCATCGAGGCCGAGATCACTCGGCGAGCGTGATCGGCCGCGTAAATCGACTCGATCGTCACGACCGGCTTGTGCCGGTACATGTTCTTATAGGTCGAAAAATAGTGTTCCAACCGGGCGACAAGCGCTTCGGGCAGATCGCTGATATTCTCGGCCTTCGACCAAAAGTTGTCGTTCGCCAGCACCGCGATAATCTTGTCGTCCGCCTCGTCGCCATCCACCAGCTGGATCCCGCCCACGACTTTGGCCCGCAGGATCACTTCGGCCCGGTTAATGGGCCGTTCACTCACGACGCAAATATCCATGGGATCGCCGTCGCCTCGACTCGCTTTGGGAGATAAGGCGCTCACCCGCGGGCCGCACAGCGTCTGTGGGATAAACCCATACAACGTCGGAGTTTGCGACGAGTATCGCTGCGGCCGGTCAACTCGCAGGTATCCGGTGGCTTTGTCGACTTCGTACTTTACCAGGTCAAAAGGCGTGATCTCGATGTAAGCCTGGACAGAATTCGGTGCATCGGGACCAGGTTCCAGCCCGTGCCAGGGATGGGGCCGCCATCGGTAAAACGGGGAAGAAAATGCCATGAACCGTGCACTCCTCGAAGGGACTGGGATCGCGCCACGCGGTCCGCCTCGTCGCGAACCGCCACACTCGACTGTTCCGCCAGTCGTAGATCATACGCGATATTGGCCGATCGGCTTAGGGTTGTGGTTGCCCGTAGCCCCTTTCGCTTAAAGCCCTGGATCTCACGCTGTGGCGAGCGCGGCTACTGGCGAGCGTGGCGACGAGCGGCGTACACCCCCGTTCTGGTGAAAGGGGCTGCAGGGTCGAACGGGCCCGCAGGGTACCGAAAATGCGAAGGTTAGGAAGAACTTGCCGGCGCATCGTACCGAATTGTCCACGCGTGCCGAAAGTGACGATGATGACCAAAAGATGACTTCGAGGGATTGGCACGAAGATATCGCGCGGAGGGATCGTCCGATGGTCGACCGACGTCTTTTAGCGGGCATGCTGGCTCTCATCTGCGTTGGCACCGCCACAGCCCAGGTCCCACCGCCACCACCGCCCTCTCCTACGCTGTGGAGCTTCCTGGGCATCCCTCAGGGACTTTACAAGTTGAACGCACAACTCGTGAACCGGCGCGGAAATTTTCCGGGACTGGAGAAGAAGCCGCCGCTGAGAGCCATCGCCGATGTCGCGAACCTGAAGTCCGATGTCCCCGCCATCAAAGCCGCGGCGGAGATCAAACAGGCCGAGGACCTGAAGCCTCAGAAAATTAAGGCGATCAAGTATCTGGCCACCATCGGCTGCGGCTGCTACGACAAAGACGAGAAAATCACGAAGGCTCTGCTAGCCGCGACGGATGACTGCACCGAGGACGTTCGGTTGGAAGCCGTTCGTGCCGTCGAATTAGCCGCTCAGGGTGAAGCTTGCACGCAGTGCAAGCAGAAGAATTGCTGCAACGAAAAGCTCGTGGCGCAGTTGGCTAAGATGGCTTACGAGCGGGACGACAAGGGCTGTTACGTCGAACCCTCAGAACGCGTGCGCGAGGCAGCCCAAGCGGCCCTGTGTGCCTGCTGTCCGGGCGGTCGCCCACCCGTCGCGCCCGAGGCTCCCACGCCCGCGCCCGTGGAAGGAGTGGAACCGCCGGCACCCCAGGTCGAAGGGGTAGCGCCAGAAGGGAATGCGGCTCCTGGTAACACACAGGATCCACCGCCGGTGCCCGCCCCGGATCGCACAACGCGGCTACGTGAGAGTCCGTACGACGGTACGGCATCCTTACTCCGGCCGGCCGTCCTCGCGGCGCCATCACAAGGCCCCGTTTCGCGGCGGGGCGTCGCGCTGGATCGGGCTTCCATCACCGACCGCGAGCCCATTACCGACCGCGGGCCCATCACTGACCGCGGGCCCATCACTGACCGCGGGCCCATCACCGACCGCGGGCCCATCACGGACCGCGGGCCCATCACCGACCGTGAACCGCGACCGACGAAAACTCGGACGACGACGACTCGGCCGACACCGGCCACGCGGATCACGGATGGACCGATCGGCATCCCGTCACGCCGCAAGGTAAGTGGTCATATTGTGCATGTGACCCCGGAAGGGGACTTCTACCATTTGCACCTGGAAAACGAAGCGACACTGCGACCTGGCACCGAGGTGCGCGTGAATCCTGCGGCGGGCCATGGCTCTGTGGCTACGTTGCAGGTCACCTCATCGGAAAACGGCTGGGCCAATGCCCGGCTCACGTCCGCTCCGCGCAACATACGGCTGGCCCAGGGAGCGGCGATCGAAGCGTGGAAGTAGTCGTCACGGCTACGTGCCCCGGCGGCCGAATCACTTCGGCTTCGCCCCAGGCAGCAAGTTGAATAAGCCACCGCCTGCCGGCTTCGGCGCCGGTGGCCGCTCGATGCGGGCTTCGGCATGCACGACCACCTGGTCCTCGGCGCGTGTCAGCGCCAGGTCCAGCCCACGGAACCAGTGGAGTGGTGGGGCGCGATAATCCGTTGGTGTTGCCGGCACGGCACCGGTCGCCACGCCCTCCCAGGCGGTTGAACGCCAGTAGTCCCATCCCGACGGGGATTGGACGAACTCGTACTTTCCTCCCAGCGGACAGATGAGCTCCACGTCGAGCAGGTTCTCGGCCGTCGCGAGGGCATCCGCGGCCGGCAGGTGCAACTGCTGCTCCATCGCGTGCAGCAGTCGAGCATTGGCGATCGATGTCTCCCAGGCTCGCCGGTAGTACAGGCTGTTGACCCAGTCGCGCAGCTGCGAAGCGCCGAGGTCTCCCACGTGAGCACGCACCTGAGCCGGCGCCGTGGCATCTTCGACGCGCAGCTGTGGCACCGTCGCGTCCAGCACGGGTCGGTGGAACGACAGGACCGAGAAACCGCCCCCTTGCCAGCGCCAGAGATCGAACGGGAGTCGTGAATAGCCATCGATGGACGGCGGAGCGCGGAGCGGTAGCCAGTCGATGAAACCCGGCTTGGGCCAGGCCCCCAGATATCCCGGTGTGGTTCGGAGCAGCCAGAGAGTTTGCCATATTCCATTCGCGCTGCCCGCCAGCACGGGCTGGATGTCTTGAATGCCCACGAACAACAGATGAGGTGGGATGTTGTTGCTGGCCGTGCCGCCGGTGACGTAGGCCTGCACCGCCACCACATCCTCCGTGCGCGGCGCGATCTGCTGCTGGACCGGTGGTCCCAGTACCGACAGCAGCCAGCCGTACTTCTCCTCCGCGATGGGGGCGATATTTGCTTCGACGATCAGCGTCTCCACCGGATTACCTCGTTCCGACTGGCGCTGCACGGCGACGACCAGCGGATCCAGCTGCCGCCATTGCTCGGTGAAGTAGCGTGCCCGCTCCTCATAAGTAGCGACTTCCGGCGCCGTGGCATGGGTTAACGGCACGTCGGGAATCGGCAGGAACGTTCCCCGGGCTCCGCGCAGCGAATCGATGGCCTCGTCGTTGGTCAGAATGGTACCGCTGCCGTCGACGGCGCGGCCGAATCCCGCTGGCAGGAACCCTCCGGCGACCAGCGTGTCGATCGTGTCGCTCGGCATCCCTTCTCCCCGGGCCGCCCAACGCGCGAGCTGGACCAGTTCCAGATCCGTGACGGCCTGCATGCGCCGTTCCAGCTCCAGTTGATAGCGAGGCCCCATGAGCCCGCGGATGAACGCCGTCGATAGAAAGGCAAAGATCGTGTCGCCGCGGGTCAGCGGATAGCGGCTTCGAGCCAGCTGAAATTCCGGCGAATCGGCCAGTCGGCCCAACCCCTGTCCGGCCTGCAAAAACCGCTCCGCGACGTGTCGCGAGGTGGTCACAAGGTGAAAGTCGCCGTCAATGGCGTAGTAGGAGCGGATCCGATTATCGGGGGTCGAGAGGAACGACACCTCCCGGCCGGCGATCGGGACGGTTTCCAGCGTTGCGCCGAGCTGCTGGTCGGCTGCGGTGGCATTGCGTTGCTGCTGAAGGACCAGGCGCAGGGCGCCGGAATTCCGTGCCTGCAGCAGCACGCCGACGGCGGCTCCGTCCTGCAGGTAGAGATCCGTCCCGATCAGTCCCACGTCGACGATCAACTGGCCGCCGAAGATCTTGGCCAGCGCCGAATAGGGCATTGATAGCTGCCCGCGGATGCGATCC